>JBAUGM010000619.1:0-5056 GCA_049679725.1 Tepidisphaeraceae bacterium | reverse complement strand
GCTCGGCGGCGAAGCTGCTGAGGCGTTCGTCGACGAACACGATGGGATGCTGACACCGCTCACCCACCGCCCGCCCCCACGCGATCGTCTGACGGGCCGCGGGACCCACCGAGTCATACATGTTGAGTGGCAATCCGACGACAACCCGCGCGACGCCCTCCTTCGCGATCACCTCGAGCACCTTCGCCGCCGCGATCTCAGGCGACGAGACCTGCAGCACCTCGTACGGCGTCGCAAACCGCCCGCCCTCGTCACTGAGGGCAAGGCCGACGCGACGGGTCCCCAAGTCAATGCCAAGCGTTCGCATAGGTGGCCTTCTTCGCGGCGGATGGCACGCGCGACCCGCGCTCGCCATAATCCGGACGGAGGTACCAGCGATTATGGCACGGAAACGCGACACGATCGAATGCCGCATCGGAGTGTTCACGCGATGGGTGACCGTCGCCCTCGCCGTCCTGTGGTTGCACGCGGGCAGCGGGCTTGCCGAAACCGTGCTCACCGCGGACGTCTGCATTTACGGCGGGACGTCCGGCGGGGTCGTCGCCGCCGTGCAGGCAGCGCGATCGGGCAAGTCCGCGATTATCCTGGAGCCGGGCCGCCACCTCGGCGGGATGTCGGCCAGTGGCTTGAGCTGGACGGACGTCGGGTCGGCCGACCGGATTTGGGTGCTCGGCGGCATCGCACGGGAGTTCTACCGACGCGTCGGCAAGCACTACGGCCAGCAACCGGACGCCGTCTTCGAATCGCCCACGACGCGCGACGCGACCCGCACCGGCTACGACTTCCCCAAACCGCCCTCGCTCTCCTTCGAGCCCAAGGTCGCGGAAGCGGTGTTCAACGAGATGGCCACAGAGGCAAAGGTCGCCTGCCACTTTCAGTCCCCGCTCCGATCGATCGTCAAAGAAAAGAACCGCATCACCGAGATCACCTCGGAGAACGGGCTGCGCATTCGGGCACAGATGTTCATCGACGCGTCGTACGAAGGCGACCTCATGGCGATGGCCGACGTGTCATTCACCTGTGGGCGCGAGGCCAACGCGCAGTATGGCGAAACGCACAACGGCGTGCAGGCGCCTGTGAGCAACCCGCGCGCGGGAAAGTTCGACGTGCCCGTGGACCCCTACGTGAAACCGGGCCTGCCCTCGAGCGGCCTGCTCCCTTACATGGTTCAAGCCGGCGAGCTGGGACTGATCGGCTCTGCCGACGACCTGATCCAGAGCTACAACTATCGGGTTTGTCTCACGGACATCCCAGCCAATCGCATCCCCATCCGGCCCCCTTCGACCTACGAGTCCGCCAACTTTGACCTGCTCGCGCGCTGGATCGAAGCGCGGCAGGCAGCGGGCAAGAAGCTCACGCTCCGCGACTTCCTCAAGTACGACCCGCTGCAGAACGGCAAGTATGACTTCAACAACCGCTGGGCCATCTCGACCGACTTCATTGGCGGCGCGCATCGCTATCCGACCGCCAGCGCCGCGGAGCGGGTTACGATTGCCCGCGCGCACGAGGACTACCTGCGCGGCCTCTTCCACTTTCTCGCGTCGGATTCACGTGTTCCGCAAGGCGTGCGCGACGAGATGGGCCGCTTCGGCCTGTGCCGAGACGAGTTCACCGACAACGGTGGCTGGCCGCACCAGCTTTACGTGCGCGAAGCCCGCCGCATGGTGTCGGATTTCGTGATGACTGAGCACCATTGCACCGGCGGGCGGGCAGCGCCCGATCCGATCGGCTTCGGGGCCTACGGGATGGACATACACGCGGTGCGCCGGATCGCCCACGAAGGCCAAGCGGTCAACGAGGGCACCCGCTCGCCCGCGGTCCCGGCACCGTACCCGATCGAGTACGGAGCGGTCACGCCGAAGGCCGCCGAGTGTGAGAACCTGCTCGTGCCGTTCGCACTCTCGGCCAGTCACGTCGCGTTCGGCTCGATCCGGATGGAGCCGACGTTCATGATCCTCAGCCAATCGGCCGCGACGGCTGCGTGCATGGCGATCGATGGGAAGGTGCCGGTTCAGCGCGTGAACTACGCGTCGCTGGTTCAGAAGCTCAAGACCGACGGACAGGTGTTGGAGAGGTAAGGGCGCGGCCGCCGCGCTCGTCAGCGCGCTGGCGCACCCACTACTGGAATCGCTTGCCGTACTTCTCTTTGACCTTCGCGACGAGCTCCTTCACGCGCTGGGCCTCGCTCTTGGGGCAGACGAGCGTGGCGTCCTTCGTGTGGACGACGATCATGTCGCTGATGCCGATCGTCGTGACCAGGTGCTCCGGCTCGTCGCTGACGATGATGTTCGAATCGGAGTCGACGAAGACGCAGGTTTTGGCCTCTGTCGCGTTGTCGTGCTCGTCCGTCGCCAGGGTTTCCGCCAGCGCGGGCCAGGAGCCGACGTCGAGCCAGTTCACCGGCATCTCGACGACCACGACCTGCGCCTTGCCCTTCCCCTGCGATGCCGGCTCCATCAGTGCGTAGTCGATGCTGATCTTTGGCAGCGTCGGGTAAACGCGCTGGAGCGTCTCATCCTGCTTCGGCGTGCCCCAGGCGTCGGCGATCTCCGTCAAACCCTTCTTCGAATCGGGCAGGTGATTGGCGAGTTCGCTCGCGACGAAGTCGCAGCGCCACACGAACATGCCGCTGTTCCAGTAGTAGCGTTCGGACTCGACGTAGCGGTCCGCCGTCGGCTTGTCGGGTTTTTCCTTGAACGCCTGCACGCGGTACGCGCCGCCGACGCCGTTCTTGAGCGCCAGCGCTTCGCCGCGGTGGATGTAGCCCAGGCCCGTGTGGCCGTGCGTGGGGATGATGCCGAACGTGACCAGCGCGCTCGGCTGCTGCGCGACGACGTCGAACGCGGTCTTGATCGATTTCTGGAACTGCTCGACGGGCTCGATGACGTGGTCGGCGGAGACGAACGCGGCGACGGCGTCCTTGTCGCGCTTGGCCAGCACGGCGGCGGGGAAGCCGACAGCGTTGGCGGTGTCACGACCGACGGGCTCGCCGAGCAGGTTCTCCTTCGGCAGCTCGGGAAGGTTCGCCAGCACCGCCTGCGCGTGAACGGCGCCGGTGCAGACGAAGATCCGCTCCGGCGGGAGCAAGCCGCGCAGCCGCTCGTAGCTCAACTCAAGAAGGCTCTTCCCGCGGACGACGGGGAGGAGCTGCTTGGGCTTGTCGCCGCGCGAGAGCGGCCACAACCGCGTGCCCGCCCCCCCTGCCATGATCACACCGTATTGCATAGTCTCGCTTCGCGTAGGGCGAACCTCGTGTTCGCACCCGGCATTCTATCGACTCGACGGCGGGCGAACACGAGGTTCGCTCCTGCACATTAGATCAAATACGCCTTGTCACGTTTGGCCACCGGTTGAATTTTCTTGCTCAGTTCCGCGTACCCGTCCTTGCCCATCAGCGCGTACGTCGCATCCTTGCCGAGCTGAACGGCCGGCTGGTCGTAGGTGTTGATGTCGAGCAACCCGCCCATGTAGCTGACGGCGACCTCGTACATGTAGAGAAACTGCCCCACCGTCTCCGGCGAGATGCGCGGGAAGAGGACCGTCGTCGTCGGCCGCTTGCTCTCGAGCAGCGCGTACTCGGTGCCCAGCTTCTCGGCGTTGATCAGCGTCTGCACGTTCGAATCGGCGAGGTATGCCAGCGTCTTGACCTGCTTCATGCTCGCAGGGATCGCCAGCTTCTGCGCGAAACGCTCGACCTCGAGGAACGTGAAGAGCTTGTCGTTGGGCCCTTCGCGGTAGAGCTGCACCTGCGAATGCTGGTCGGTCGTGCCCAGCGCTTTGACCGGCGTCTGACCCGTGAACACCTCGCGTTTGCCGTCGAGCGCGTATTGCTTGCCGATGCTCTCCGCCCAGAGCTGGCGGAACCAGTCGGCCATCGAGTAGAGGCTCGTCGCGTAGGGCATCATGACGCTGATCGTCTTGCCCTTGTTGTTGAGGATGTAGTGGATGGCGGCGAGCATGGCGGCGGGGTTGCTCAGCTCGTCCTCGCCCTTGATGCGCTTGTCCATCGCCGCCGCGCCCCTCAGGAGCGCGTCGACATCGATGCCGCACATCGCCGCGCTGAAGAGCCCCACCGCCGAGAGCACGCTGAACCGCCCGCCGACGCCATCGGGCACCTCGAGCGTGCGGTATCCTTCCACTGTCGCGATCTCGCGCAGCGTGCCGCCGCCGGGGTCAGTTGTGGCGAGGATGTTCTCCTTGTACTTCTTCCCAAGCTTCTGCTGGAGCAGGTCGCGGAAGAGGATGAACTGCGACGCCGTCTCCGCCGTCTCTCCGCTCTTGGAGATCACGTTGACGATCGTCTTCTTGATCTTCGGCGTGATCAGATCGATGACACTCTTGATCTGATCCGGGTCGACGTTGTCGAGCACGAACAGCTGCGGGCCCGGCCGGGTGCGGTCGGACATCAGGTTGTAGGTGTACGGGTTGAGCGCGTTCTGCAGCGCGATGTTGCCCAAAGCGCTGCCGCCGATGCCGAGGACGACGAGGACCTCGCAGCGATCGCGAAAGTGCTCAACCTCCTTCTGCACCGCGTCCATCATGTCGTCGTCGTAGGGCAGGTCGCGGTAGCGCAGGCGCTTGGCCCTTCGCTCCGCGTTCATGTGCTTCGTGATTTCCTTGAGGCGCGGGGCGAGGTCTTTCAGATCCTTGTCGGTGACGCCGTGACGCTCGGTGACGGCTTCCGCGGTCGCGTTTTTCCAATAGAGGCTGATGCGGTCCATCTGTCGCTTCCCTTGCTGATTGAAGGCCGAGTGAGGAGGCGACAGCATACGAACCCGACGCGAACCCGCCAAGCGGGTAATATGCAGCAATGCAATGCAACATCGACGCGCGCGGGAAGCGGCTGCGGCTGGTCAACGGGATCGTCACCTGCGCGATCGGGCTCGTGCTGGTCGTCGCGTGGGCAATCCCCGCGCAAACGCGACTGGCGTGGGGGTTGACGATCGCCCTGCTCGTGAGCGGCGCGTTCATGGTCTTCGAGGCGCGAGCGGGGTGGTGCGTCGTGCGCGCGATGGGATTCAAGACGCGGGTGTGACGACGTGAGGGATCCCCGGGC
>JBAUGM010000618.1:0-11451 GCA_049679725.1 Tepidisphaeraceae bacterium | reverse complement strand
GTGCTACGCCCCGGGGCGTAGCGCAGCGGAGTCCGGGGATCTTCCCTCGACCCGCGCGAACCACGTGTCATCCACCGGTTGATCGAACACGATCCGTTGTCCCGACGGAAAGAGGTCGACCACCACGCGCCTTGCCAAGGTCTGCGCGACGCACGTTCCTTCGTCTACGCGCATCACGTGTCCCCTGTCGCCGCTCAACGTGCCTTGGTACGTAAGGAATGCGGGCCGATGATCGCGAATGGGTTGGGCTTCCTGCGCCTCCATCACAGGCCAGGCTTTCAGCCGCCACGTCTTGAGCATCGACCCCGGCGACGTCTCGAACAGGAAGTCGAAGTGCGGCTCGTCGATGCCCTCGTGGCGGAGCACGGCGAAGCGCAGCGGCTTGTCGTCGGCGGTGCTCATCGCGGTCCCCTCCAGAATCGGCCGCCGGGCTCGGGGTTATCCCAGAGGATGGGGGCTTTCGGCGGGTTCTTGTCGAGGTTGCGGTGACTCAGCAGTGCGAGTTTCAAGAGGTAGAGACCAGCGAGGCCGATCGCGGCGGCGCCGATGAGGAAACAGTTGCCGTAGGCGGTGGATTTCGCGCTCGGGTTCGTGCGGCGGAGTTCCGCGCGCTGGGCGGCTTCGTCGACGGTGACTTGCCATCCGATCCGCATCACCCACGCCGACGCAGCGAGCAGGGCGACCGCCGACAGCAGCATCGTGGCGCGGCCGATCATTTCGCGGTGGGGCTGTTCCATGGGATCGCCCATTTGCACGAACGACAGGTCCCACGTCATCCCGAGGTACTCCGAGGGATCTCGGGCTCGCCAGCGACGTCCGACCCCGAGATCCCTCGGTCGCTTAGGCTCCCTTGGGATGACGTGCGGCGACGGCCGCGAGCGACGAGCGTGCTTCGGGCTTGCGTCGCGCACGAGCGCGCGCTTTCGCCGATCGCTCACGCCATCAACACCGGCGGCGGGACGTACGTGCTCTTCACGTGGCCGGCGGGGTCGGCGCTGCTCTTGAGGTCGCACGGGTGCGCTTCGCTCGGCAACCCGAAGTTGGTCTTGTACCCCTCGGCCAGCTCGTTCAGCTCCGCGCGCGTCAGGTCGGATTTCGTCACCGCGTCGCACACTTCGCGGATTTCCTTTTCGTCGAGCAGCGTGGCCGTGATCGACGTGAGCGTCGGGTTCGCCTGCAGCAGCCACTTGATCGCGAGCTGGTGGATCGTCATGTCGTGGGCCTGGGCGATGTGGCGGATCTTCTCGACCTTCTGGGGGCCGAAGGTCTTCCAGTTCGCGTCGCGGAACTTGCGGTGGTCGTTGTCCGCCAACTGCGTGTCCTGCTTGATGACGTCCTTGAGGACGCCCGAGTTGTCCTGCACGCGCGCGAGGACGCCGGCCTTGGTGGCCTTGGCCATCTCGCAGAACTCGAAGCCGGGGTGCTGCTCGAAGAGGTTGTAGACGGTCTGGACGCACTTGGCGTCGTGGTCGCCCATGGCCTTGAACCCTTCCTCGCGCCACCCGATCGCGGGACCGAGGCTGACGCCCCAAGCCTTGATCTTGCCCTCGGACTTGATCTTCTCGAGCTCGGCGAAGAGGTCGTCGGTCATCTGCGGGAGCTTGATGTTGTGGGCGAGGTACAGGTCGATGTAGCCCGTGCCGAGGCGACCGAGCGACTCCTCAAGCATCTTCCGTAGAAAAGCAGGAGAGAAGTCCTGCTTGCGTTCGCGGTGGGAGCCTTGCTCGCCGGGGTCGGAGTGCCAGTCGTAGCCGAACTTCCCGCCGATCTCGATTTTCGCGCGGTCGACCTTCGACGTCTTGAGCCAGTGCCCGAAGAGGGCCTCGGCCCGGCCGTTGCCGTAGGCATCACCGTTGTCGAAGAAGGTAATGCCCTGGTCGAGGGAGAAGCTGCAGAGCCGGTCGCAGTCCTCCTGCGTGCGGTGTCCCCACCAGTCGACGCCGAAGATCCAGCAGCCGAGGGAGATGACGGAGACGTCGAGGTTGGTGTTTCCGAAGGTGCGTCGCTGCATGGGCATGGGTGAGACTCCGCGTGAAAAAAAGAGGCGCGCGATGATAGGGGGGGACGGGACGGATGAAAAGCTCCGGGCGTGCGACGCCGGGACACGAAACCGGGACAGCTCTGGATTCTTTGGGACTCTCCCGCGCAGAGTCTCGTCGTCTTCTATGCAGAAAGACCCTGAAAATAGCGATTCTTTCCTCAGAATAATTCAGATCTGTCCCGGTTTTGCTTCCGGTTTTGCTTGCGTCTCGTGCGGCGTGTGCGTGCACGCGCGAACTTTGTTCGCGTCGGGTCGGCACGACCCGGCTCCGTCCCTCGCGCGCACGACGCCATACGTCGTTCGAGGCGGGAGACGAAGGGGTCAAGCCAAACGTTGACCCCTCCCCGTCATCCCCACCCCGTTGATGGGGGCGCGGGCGCGCGTTAGCGTCGCGGCATCATGACGAACGGTAGTGAGTCGCTCGGCGTGGCGACCTTGGGGCCGCAATCTGACGAATCGTCTCACGCGGCGGCGCGATCGGCGGACACGCGCGCCCTGTGGGCGATCGGCCTCGCCTGCCTGTTCGTCTACGCGTATTTCTACCAGGGGCCGGGGTACAACCAGCACGCGCATTTTGCCACGGCCCGTGCGATCGTCGAGCACGGGACGTTCGAGATCACGCCCTACAAAGAAAGCACCGGCGACGTGAGTTACGTCGGCGGGCGCATCTATTCCAGTAAGGCGCCCGGCCTTGCGCTGTTGGCCGCGCCCGTTTACTTCATGCTCTATCACGTGGAGCGGTGGGCAGGTCTGGACGTCAACGTGCTCCCGGTGTGGACGTTCAACATTTACGTGCTGACCGTGTGGACGACCGCGTTGCCCACGGTGGGGTTGGTGCTGGCCGTGTACGTTTACCTCCGCCGGGAAGGGTTGGACGTGCGGCGGGGATTGCTGCTGGCGGGCTCGCTGGCCTTCGGCACGCTGCTGTTTCCGTACGCCGGCTCGATGTGGTGCAGAACGCGGTGGCCTGTTGTCTGTTCGTGGCGTGGCTGCTCGTGCGCGAGGCGACGCCGCGCGGGCTGTTGGCGGCGGGGGCGTTGCTCGGGGCCGCGGTCCTCTGCGATCACCTCGTGGCGCCGCTGGTCGTGGTGTACGGATTCGCCCTCTTGGCGCAGCACCCCACGCTCGCCCAAGTCGCGCGGCTGGCGGCGGGGCTGATCGTGGCGGCTGCGGTTTTGATGGCGTTCAACCACGCGCACTTCGGTAGTCCGTTTGCGACAAGCTACAAATACGTGGATCCGCACTTCACACAGCCGGGGCTGTTCATGGGCGTGCTGGACTGGCCTCAGCTTCCGCGCGTCTACTGGTTGACGTTCCATCCGCACCGCGGCCTGTTCTACTGCTGCCCGCTTCTCCTGCTGGCGCTGTTCGGGCTCCGCGCCGGTTCGACGTGGCGCAGGACGATCGTCGAGACCGTGCTGCCCCTGGCCGTCATCGGTTACTTCTTCCTGTTCAACCTGTCGTTCCTCGGCTGGACGGGCGGATGGGGCGTCGGCCCGCGGTATCTGATCCCGACCATCCCGTTTCTCTTCGTGTTCGTCGCGCGCGCGGCGGTGCGCTTCCCGCGACTGTCTGCGGTGCTGATCGCCGTGTCGATCGTCAACATGTTTACGGTCGCCGCCGTCTGCCTGATGGTGCCGGCGAAGGACTTCGGTCCGCCCATGCGGCTGGATCCGGTCGTGGAGTGCTACCGCCGGCTGTTCGGCTGGCACACGATCGCGATGCATCACGGCAGCTTCAATCTGGGTCAGCTCATGAAGATGCCGGGCTTGAGCAGCCTGCTTCCGCCGCTGATCGCGCTGGTCGCGTTTTGGTGGTTCGCGTTCGGGCGGAGGCCGAAGGCAGGGTTGAGCGCCGTCCTTCATGGCACCGAGCAGGGCGGCGGGCGATCGTAAGTCCTTATGCTTCGCCGCCGCGCGTGAGAAATCGCTGCCAACTTCCGGCTGTTTCGCGAGTTGCGACGTCCTCACAGCCACAAGGCCGCCGTACGATACACCCCTCGGACGACCCGCAGGTCATCCGCCGATCAAAACGCGGCCAACGACCTGCCAGACCCCGCCGCGGAAATATCGTCGGCCGTCAATATCAATGAAAAAGTGATCTGTTTGACAGTTCTCTGTCGCGTCAGTGGGAGTCTGGCCGTGATTTTTCCGGTCGTGACGGTAGGATGGCGAGTCATCGCGAAACTCTTGGGCCGGCTTGCGGTTACACACTCAAGCGGGATTCGCGATGGTGCCGATGCTCCGGGGGCGTTCTGAAATAACTTGACCCTTGGGACTCACTCGTTATACGGGCTGTTTTCGCGAACAGCGGGCGGCGACGAGGCGTAACCACCTTTTTCAGCCTCTTTCATCGACCGTTCGCCGTCGCGCCAGCCGACGCCCGGGGGGACATCCGTTGCAACGCGGGATACGGATATAAGAGGTAGACAAAACCGAAGGGATGGACCCTGTAATGCAGACGACATTCAAACATGCCGCCGCAACGGCTGTTGCCGTGGGCGCCCTGATGATCGGGTCCGTGCTCCGTGCGCAGGAGAGCAAGGCGCGGCAGGAGAACAAGACGGCGGAGAACAAGACCCCGCTGCCGGAAGGCAAGAGCGAGCCGTCGCAGCAGTCGCGCCTCGCGGCCCAGGTGCCGGGCGTCGTGAAGGAGATCCTCGTCAAGCGCGGCGACGAGGTGAAGCAGGGCCAGCCCCTCATCCAGCAGGATGACCGGGCCGCGGTCAACCAGTTGCAGATCCTTGAGAGGGAATCGACCTCCACCGTTCGCGTTGACGCCGCCAAGTGGGACTTGGCGCAGAAGGAAGTCGAACGGAAGCGCATCGAGACGCTCTACAACGATCCCAACGGCCGGGGCGCGACCGACCTCGAACTCGAGCGCGCGGTCCTCGACGTGAAGTTCAAGGGCGCTCAGAAGGAACTCTCCGAGATGGAGCTGGACAAGGCCAAGCTCGAGGCCGAGGGCGCGAAGCTCAAGGTCGAGTTCATGAGGATCCTGGCGCCCTACGATGGAATCATCGAGACGATCGAGACCGGCATCGGGGAAATGCTCGACCCGCAGCGCCCGGGCATGCTGACGATCGTGAAGAACGACCCGCTGAAGATCGTCGTCCAACTCAAAGCCCCGCAGGCGGCGAAGCTGAAGAAGGGCGACGCGCTGGACGTGCGGTACAAGAACGACGCGCCGGATGCGTGGCAGCAGGCGAAGGTGACGTACCTCGCCCCCGTCGCGACGGCCGGCGCGGGGTATGATAGCCAGCGTGAAGTTCACCTGGAGATGCCGAACCCGAGCAAACGCGAGACCGGGCTGTGGCTGTGGATCAAGTTGCCCGAGCCCGCCGGCGCGACCGCGGACGCGGGGAAGTGAAATTGAGCCCCTCTTCACGTTTCACGTCTTCACGTTTCACGCGTGGGGATCGGGTGAAACGTGAAGACGTGAAACGTGATAAGAAATCGGACGCGACGTCCTCGTAATCCCGAGATTGTCCTATGGCTTCCGGAACGGTTGAATCATCCTCGCAGGGCTCCAACCCGGAGCAACAACAGCAACAGCAGCAGGGGATCTCGCGCTCGAAGCTCGTGCAGCGACTGCTCGCGACCAGCGCGAACCTCCCCGCGTTCGTCAATGACCTGCTGACCACGCAGGCCGTCGTCGTCGCGGGCACGGAGGCGGCGGGGTTCCTGCTGGAGAAGGTGGGCGGTGAGGGGAATGGTGGGTTCGGGCTCAAGCCGATCGCGCACATCCGCCCCGACCAGAGCGACGCCGAGACCCGCGCCGCCGCCATCAACGCGTTCACGGAGATCATCAAGCCCTGCATCCAGCAGAACAAGGACGGCGCGATCGAGGTGGGCGGTGGCGCCGCGGGCGACACCGAGCCGCAGTTCTGCCTCGTCACGCTCCTGCGCAACGAGGGCGAAGTCGTCGCCGCCAGCGCCGTCATCACGCGCTGCCGCGACCTGGAGCGGGCGCAGCAGCGGCTGATGTCGATGCAGCTCGTCGCGGGGTACTTTGACCTGTTCACGCTCCGCCGCAGCGTCGACCAGAGCCGGTCGATCGCGCAGAGCCATCAGCACGTGCTGCAGCTCGCCACCGCCGTCGCGACGGCCGAGGGGTTTTCCTCGGCGTCGATGAACCTCTGCAACGAGCTGGCGACGCGCACCGGCGCCAGCCGCGTCTCGATCGGCTGGCTCAAGGGCAACCGCGTCCGCGTGAAGGCGCTGTCGCACACGGAGCAGTTCGATAAGCGGCAGGAGCTCATCGTGCAGCTCGAGCGCGCGATGGAGGAATGCCTCGACCAGGAAGAAATCGTCCACCACGACGGCGACAGGAGCGAAGGTGGGGGCGGCGGCACGCAGAACGTCACCCGCGAGGCGCAGGCGCTCTCCCGCGCGCAGGGCGGGAACACCGTCATCTCGCTCCCGCTGCGCCGGCAGTCGGAGATCGTCGGCGTGATGACGCTGGAGTTCGGCCCGGGCACGAAGCTCGGCCCGCAGGCGGCGACGGGTCTGGCCGTCGCGGCCGACCTGCTCGCCCCGCAGCTCTACGACCGTTACCAGAACGACCGCTGGCTGATCACCAAGACCGGCATCAGCATTCGCGAAACCGCGAAGATGGCGATCGGCCCCAAGCACATGCTCGCCAAGGTCGTCATCGTCTTCCTGGCGGCGACGGCGATCTTCCTCTGCGTCTATAGCCCGATGTACCGCGTGGCCGCGAAGTTCACCTTCCTGCCGATCGAGAAGCGCCTGATGGCGGCCCCGTACGACGAGCAGATCGCCGAGGTGCTGGTCAACCCCGGCGACGTCGTGACCGAGGGTCAGCCGCTCGTGAAGCTTCGAACCAGCGAGCTGCTCAAGCAGCTCTCGCAGGCGCGGCTCCGCGCCGCGCAGGCGGAGTCGAAGCGGCAGGCGGCGCTCGATGACAAGTCGCAGGACGGCCGCCCGAAAGTGGCGCAAGCGGAGACCGCGCGACTCGAGCGTGACGAGGCGGAAACGCTCGCGGATGAACTCGAGTGGAAGATCGAGAACGCAACCCTGAAGGCGCCGTTCGCCGGCCAGGTCCTTCAGGGCGACCTGAAGCACAAGATCGGCGTGGTGGTGAAGCAGGGCGATCCCCTGCTCGAGGTCGGCCAGCGCGACAAGCTCCGCGGCGAGCTCAAGCTCGCCGAGCGCGACATCCAGGACGTGAAGGTCGGCCAGTCGGGCGAGCTCCGCACCAGCGCACAGCCGGGCGACACTTATCCGTTCACCGTCGAAAGCATCGTCCCCAAGCCCAACGCGGACGAGGCCGACAACAAGTTCATCATCTACGCCACGCTCGACAGCGCCAGCCAGCAGTGGTACCCCGGCCAACAGGGCGAAGCGCGCATCGACGTCCGCAACGAGCCGCTGATCTGGCAGTGGACGCACCGGCTCGTCGACTTCGTGCGGCTCAAGGGCTGGTCGATGGGGCTGCTGCCATAGGGTAGACGCGCACCTGTCATCCTGAGGTACTCCGAAGGATCCAGCCGCAAAGGTAAGGGACTTTCATTCTCAGCTAGATCCTTCGGAGTACCTCAGGATGACAACCGGCAGAGTGCAATAGGGAAGTAACAGCGACATGCTGCAACTAAGACCGACATTCTCCGAGTCCTGGTATCGCGTAAAAGACTTACGCGCGAAGCTGCGCCCGTCGACGCAGATCTCGCGTCAGTATTACCGCGGCGACCGGTGGTACGTCGTGCGCGATCCTGCCGGGAATCAGTTCCACCGGCTCAGCGACGCCGCGTACCGCTTCGTCGGGTTGCTCGACGGCTCGCGCACGGTCGGTGAGGCGTGGGAGCTCGTAGGTGGGCAACTCGCCGATGATGCGCCGACGCAGCCGGAAGTCATCCAGATCCTCAGCCAGCTCCACTCCGCGAACCTGCTCGAGACCGACGTGTCGGCCGACGCGATGGTCCTGCTCCGCCGGCACAAGCAGCAGATGAAGCGGAAGATGCAGGGCCGGCTGATGAACCTCCTGTTCCCGCGCATCCCGATCTGGGATCCGGACCGGTTCCTCTGCCGCTGGATGCCCGTGGTCCGCCCGATGTTCAGCCGATGGGGCTCGGTGGTGTGGTTCATCGTCGTGCTGGCCGCCTGCGCCGCCATCGCGCCGCGGTGGGGCGACGTGCGCGCGGCGGCGAACAACGCGATTGCGCCGGGCAACTGGCTGTGGCTGTGGGCGGTGTTCGTCGGGATCAAGTTCATCCACGAGTGCGGCCACGCCTTCGCCTGCCGGCGCTTCGGCGGGGAGGTTCACGAGATGGGGATCATGTTCCTCGTCTTCATCCCCACGCCCTACGTCGACGCGAGCACCGCATGGGCCTTCCCCAGCCGCTGGGCGCGCATGTTCGTCGGCGCGGCGGGCATGATCGTCGAGCTGTTCGTCGCCGCCATCATGGCGTTCGTCTGGCTCAACACGAATCCCACGTCGCTGCTCAACCAGTTGGCCTACAACACGATGCTGATCGCCTCCGTCAGCACGCTGATCTTCAACGCCAACCCGCTGCTGCGCTACGACGGCTACTACATGCTCAGCGACTTCCTGGAGATCCCCAACCTCCAGCGCAAGAGTTCGGAATACCTCCTCGGCCTGGTCAAGCGGCACGTGTTCCGCGTGAAGGCGACCCAACCCCTGCCGCCTCCGTGGCAGCGCGTGCAGTTGGGCGTCTACGGCGTGCTCTCGACGATCTACCGCATCATGGTCGGCATCGCGATCATCCTGCTCGTCGCGTTCACGATCCCCGTGCTGGGCGTGCTCATGGCGATCGGCGGGATCATCACCTGGCTGGTGACGCCGCTGGTCAAGACGTTCAAGTATCTCGCGCTCGACCCCGAACTGCACCGCAAGCGCGGGCGCGCAACGGCGTTCACGCTCGCGTTCGCCACGCTCGTGTTCCTCTTCATCGGCGTCATGCCCTGGTGGGAGCGCGTGGGCGCCACCGGCGTGCTGGAGCCGGAGAAGCAGGCCGTCATCCATGCCGACGTCCCCGGATTCGTCGACAGAGTCGTCGCGCACGACGGCAAGTGGCTCGAGGAGGGCGAGACGATCCTCGTGCTGAAGGACCGCAAGCTCGAAGCGGAGCTGGCGATGGCCAGAATCCGGCTACAGAGCGCGATCGTCACGGAGGCGCAGGCGCTGGCTGACAGCCCTGCCGAGGTGAGCGGCGCGCGGATCGGGATCCAGGCCGAGCAGGAGAAGATCAAGGACCTGGAGCGCCAACAGCGCGAGCTGACGATCAAATCGCCCATCGCCGGCCGGCTCATCGCGCCTGAACTGGCGACCTATGAAGGGCGCTTCGTCGAGCGCGGCGAAGAGGTCGCGACGGTCATGACGCTGGACCGGCTCCTCGTCAAGGCCGCGCTGTCTCAGGGTGAGGTGGAGCTGGCCAAAAACGGCGCCGACACGCAGATTCGCCTGGCCGGCAGCCTGGGCCGCACGTTGTACGGCGAGGACGCGACCGTCATCCCCGCGGCACAGTCCCAACTGCCCAGCGACGTGCTCACCCATGCGGGCGGCGGCGAGTACCAGGCCGACCCGCGCGACCAATCGGGCAAGAAACCCGTCACCCCGCAGTTCGAGCTCCGCGTGCGACTGGCCAACCCCAATGCGGAGTTCTATCCGGGCCAGCGCGCCTACGTCCGCATGACCGTCGGGCACAAGCCGCTGCTATACCAGTGGACGCGGTGGTTCCTCCAGCTCATCGACGCGAGCAATACGAATGAATGGCTATGAAACGTGAAGACGTGAAACGTGAAACGTGAATACGTGAGAAAGCGACATCTTGTCACGTTTCACGTCTTCACGTTTCACGTTTCATGTCAATGATCATGACTCAGCTTGCCTCCTCCGAACTTCACGCCGTCTTTGACGCCCGCCGCGTCAAGGCGCCGGAGCTGCGCGGGCTCGACTCGATCGTGAACGGCTTCCGTGGGTGGATCAGGAACCGCCGGCCCGTGCTGTCGGAGCTGCGGGCGGCGGCGGAGCGAGTCGAGCTGCTCGAGCCGGAAATTCGCGAGCTGTCGTCGTCGCGCTTCCGCGACGAGGTGTCGGTCTGTCGTGTCGCGGCGCGCTTGAAGAAACTGGAAGGGCCGATCCTTGACCGGGCCGTCGCGATCGTCCGCGAAGCGGCGCTGCGCGCGACCGGGAAGCGGCCGTACCCCGTGCAGATCATGGGCGCGCTCGCCATGTGCCGGGGCGCCGTCGCGGAGATGGCGACAGGCGAGGGCAAAACGCTCACGGCGTCCCTGGCGGCGTCGATCTGGGCATGGTCGGGCAAGCCCGTGCACGTGATCACCGTCAACGACTACCTCGTCGCCCGCGACGCGGAGCTGATGGGGCCGGTCTACAGAGAACTGGGGCTCAACGTCGGCTTTGTCACGCACGAGACGACGCCGCAGGAGCGCATCGACCATTACCGGCGCAACGTCGTGTACATCACGAGCAAGGAACTCGTCGCCGACTTCCTGCGCGATCAGATTGCGCTGGGCAACCTCCGCACGAGCACACAGACGGCCGTGGGATTGATGGCGAGCGGCCGCGCCAGTTCGCAGCTCACCGTGCCGGGGTTGTTCCGCGTGATCGTCGACGAGGCCGACAGTTTGCTGATCGACGAAGCGGTGACGCCGCTGATCATCTCCAACTCCCCGCAGGACGAGGCCAACGCCGACATCTACCGCAACGCACACACGCTGGCGCAGCAGATGGAGGAGCGGCACGACTTCACGATCGACTGGACCGTCCGCCACGTCGACCTGACGCTCCGCGGGCAGGAGCGGCTCGACGAGCTGAGCGAGCAGGTCGGCCACGCCGGCTTCTGGCGCGGCAAGCGCCGCCGCGAGGAGCTCGTCACGCAGGCGCTCTCCGCCCTGCACTGCTACGTCCGCGACGAGCAGTACCTCGTCACCGAAGAGGACGGCAAGGTCCAGATCATCGACGAGTTCACCGGCCGCGTGATGGCCGACCGCTCGTGGCGGCACGGGCTGCACCAGGCGATCGAGGTGAAGGAAGGCGTGACCGTCACCGCCGACAAGGAGAACCTCGCCCGCCTCAGCTTCCAACGCTTCTTCCGCCAGTACCCGAAGATGGGCGGCATGACGGGCACGGCGTGGGAATCGGCGCCGGAGCTGTGGCAGATCTACCAGCTTCCCGTCATCAAGATTCCCACGAACAAGCCGTGCATCCGCGAGCAGTTGCCGACGCAGATGTTCGACACGATGGACCAGAAGTGGGAGGCCGTCGTTGCCCGCGTGATCGAGCTGAACGACAAGGGGCTGCCGGTGCTCGTCGGCACGCGCAGCGTGCTGGCGTCGCAGGAGGTGTCCAAGCGCCTGGCCGCGCAGGGCCGCCCGCACCGCGTGCTCAACGCGACGCAGACGGCGCAGGAG
>JBAUGM010000617.1:0-3715 GCA_049679725.1 Tepidisphaeraceae bacterium | reverse complement strand
GGCAACACCAACCGCGGCGGCAGCTCGTCGAGCGTGTACATCGCGGCCGTCTTGACGGGGGGCGTGGCTGGCTGGGTTGTCGGGACGGGGGAACGCGGCTGGAGCGACTTACGTGATGAGGATGAATTCGATGTGCACCCCGCGACCGCAATGACGGTCATGGCGGCGGAGACGATGACGCGACGGGGAGAGAACATCGTTAGAACAGCATAGGCGCCTCTCCCTCTCCCCGGAGTACCGGGAAGAGGGAGAAAGAGCGCGTCACGGGATCACCTTGTTCAACGGATACGTGATGATCCCCGTCGCGCCGGCGCGCTTCAGCCGCGGGATCAGCTCGCGCTCCTGCTTCTCTTCCAGGATCACCTCGACCGCCACCCAATTCTGGTCGGACAACCGCGAAATGGTCGGGCTCTTCTCGGCCGGGAGGAAGCTGACGACTTCGGCCAGCTTGTCTTCCGGCACGTTCATCTTCAGGCCGACTTTCGCGCGGGCCTCGATGGCGCCGCGGAGGAGCATCGCCATGTTTTCCATCTTCTCGCGCTTCCACGGCACGTCCCACGCCGCCTTGTTGGCGATGAAGCGCGTCGTGCTGCGGAGCAGCGTGTCGACGATGCGCAGGTTGTTGGCGCGGAGCGACGAGCCGGTCTCCGTGCAGTCGACGATTGCGTCGAGCAGCCGGGCCTTTATCTCCGTCGTGCCCCAGGAGAACTCGACCGTCACCTTCACCCCGCGCTCGGCGAAGTATTTTCGCGTGGTGTTGACCAGTTCCGTCGCGATGACGCTGCCGGCGAGGTCCTCGGGCTTCTGCACCGAGCTCTCCTCCGGTACCGCGAGCACCCAGCGGATGGGGTTGAGGCTTGCGCGCGAGTATTCCAGCTCGCAGATCTCGACGACATCCTGCTCGTTGCCGTTCTCGACGACCCAGTCGTAGCCGGTCAGCCCGCAGTCGACGATGTTGTCGGCGACGTACCGGCTGATCTCCTGCGCCCGGAACAGCACGGCCGAGATCTTGTCGTCATCGATGCGCGGGAACACGCTGCGGTCCGCGATGCTGACGCGATACCCCGCGCGGCCGAAGAGGTCGACCGTGGAAGCCTGCAAGCTACCCGAGGGCAGGCCGAGGCGTAATGTGGATGGGGGCAGACGATCGGTCATGCGAATAAGTTGCTAGTTGTCAGTTGCTAGTTGCCAGTCAAAAGCAGTGCCGTTGCTCTTTCTTCACTAGCAACTAGCAACTGACAACCAGCAACTCTCTTCACGTTCACGCTTTCACCTTCTTCTTCACCCGCCCACCCTCGGTCGCGGCGGCGCGGAGGACGGCGTAGAAGCTGTGGCTTTCCTCGTGCTTGATGTGATGCTCGACGAAACGCTGCGCCTCCTCCAGGTTCGTCTGCTCGTCGATGATCTCTTCGCTCCGCAGGTACGCGAGCATGTCATCGTCGAGCGGGACGGCATGCCCGTCAAAGCCGTAGAGCATCACGTACGCTTCGACGAACGGGTGGATGTCGGGCAGCTCGCTGAGGAACTTCCGGGCGTCGCGCTTGCTGATCGTCTTCATCCGCTCGAGGTTCAGCGTGTGCTCGCGCTCGAAGATGTTGTTCAGCGCCTGCGTGATCATCGCCACGCGCTTCTCGATGTTCGGATAGCGCCCGCCGAGCAGCGCCTGGATCTCCAGGTCGGTGGCGACGCGCAGCTCGTTGAGGTCGACGAACTCCTTCTCGATGGCCTTCATCGCATGGTCGGCGCGGTCGTCGGAGACGTCGAAGCTCATCGCGCCGCGCACGAGCGCCTTGAGCGGGTCCATCGGCTCGCGCGGCTCGGGCTTGTGCTCCTTGAGCAGCTTGCGGTAGAGCGAGCGGAGTTCTTCAGCGTGTTTCGTCGCGTTTTTCATTCGGACTTTTCTTCCGTGTCGTTCTGTTGATCACCTTCTGAGCCCACGGCTGAGCCGTGGGCTTCGCCCGCGCGTTGTGCGTCCTCTTCGCGCACCTTGCGGAGCAGGTCCAGGACCGCAATTTCCCTCTTCAGGGCTTCGTCGATGTGGAACTTGAGGAACGGCGCCTGCCGCAGCGACAGGACCTTCGTCAGCTTCGTCCGCATCATGCCCGCCGAGTGCTTCAGCGCGTTGAGGGCGGCCGACTGCTGGCCCTCCGTGCCCATGATCGTGACGTAAACGTCGGCGATCGACAGGTCCGGGCTGACCTTCACGCGTGTGATGCTGGGCATGCCGACCAGGCGCGGGTCGTTCAGCTCGCGCATGATGATCTGCGCCAGCTCCTGCTGGATCGTGCTGCCGAGCATTTCGGTACGGCGGGACATAAGACTCATTAAACCGCAGATGAACGCAGATAAACGCAGATAGGAACTGATTCTGGTTTCTCTTATCTGCGTTTATCCGCGTTCATCTGCGGTTCCTTCCTCTTCACAACAGCTCTATCTGATAATCAACCAAATCCACCTGCGGCACGCTCCGAACGAAATCCACCAGCTTGCTCAGCGCCCCTTCCACGTACCGGCTGTCGTTGCTCACCATCGCGATGCCGAGGATCGAGCGGCGGTGCTGGTCGAGCGCGCCGACCTCGGCGATGGAGACATTGTGGCCGTGGGCGATTCGGTCCTTGAGGCTTTTCACCACGCGCCGCTTGTCCTTGAGGGACATGGCGTCGCCGATCGAGAGTTCCAGTTGTAGAACGCCAATCGTCATGAAGGGTTCAGGGTTCAGGGTTCGGGGTTCAGGAAAGACAGGATGCGGCGGCTGCTTCGTCCCTGAACCCTGAACCCCGAACCCTGAACCCTTTGCTTACAGCGTCCGCTGGAACGTCTCTCTGATGTACGCCTCGAACCGGTCGCCGACCTTCACGTCGTCGTAGCCGGCGAGCTTGATGCCGCACTCGAACCCGGCCTTGACCTCCTTCACGTCGTCCTTCACGCGGCGAAGCGTCTCGATGGCGAGGTCCTCCGTGATGATCTTGCTGTCGCGGATGAGGCGGATCTTGCTGCCGCGCTGGATGTGCCCGTCGGTGACGAAGCAGCCGGCGATGTTGCCGATCTTGCTCACCTTGAACACCTGCCGCACTTCCACGTGGCCGTGCAGCTTCTCGCGGATTTCCGGCTCGAGCAGGCCGGACAGCGCCTTCTTCAGGTCGTCGAAGATCTCGTAGATGACGCGGTAGAGGCGAATCTCGACGCGGCGCTGCTCGGCCATCGATCGCGCCGATTCGTCGGGGACGACGTGGAAGCCGATGATGACGGCGTTGCTCGCGTCGGCCAGCTCGACGTCGCTCTCCGTGATCCCGCCGACGGCGGAGTGGATCACGCGGATGCGCACCTCGTCGGTGTTCTGGTCGGTGACGGTCTTCGCCAGCGTCTCGACCGAGCCCTGCACGTCGCCCTTGACGATCAGGTTGATCGTCTTGACGTCGCCGGCCTTCATGGTGTCGAACAGGTTGTCGAGCGTGACCTTGGTCTGCTGCGACAGGACGTTCTGGCGCGACATCGTCGCGCGTTCCTCGGCGATGGAGCGGGCGCGGTCGAAGTCGTCCAAGACGAAGAACTTGTCGCCCGCGCCGGGCAGGATGTTCAAGCCGGAAACGATGACCGGCGTGGAGGGCGGGGCTTCCTGGATCATCTCGCCGCGGTCGTTGATCAGGCTGCGGATGCGGCCGTAACCGGGGCCGGAGAGGATAACGTCGCCGACCTTGAGCGTGCCGTCCTGCAC
>JBAUGM010000616.1:0-2307 GCA_049679725.1 Tepidisphaeraceae bacterium | reverse complement strand
AGACCGACGCGTGGGAGCGAACACGCAACAACGCGACCGCCCGGATCGACTGGCAGTTCACCACCGCCGACGCGCGGGTGAAGCTCCGCAGGCTCTACCCGAAACTCTAACGGCGACGGAGCACTAGCCCTGGCGGCAGTCTTGCTGATCTGCAGCGGCTTTCTTCTGCCGTTCGCCTGGATGATCTCCACGAGCCTGAAGACCAACGAGCAGGCGATGGCGTTTCCTCCGACGCTCGTACCAAACCCCGCAGTTCCCGGGAACTACCTGCGCGTGCTGACACATCAGAAAGTGGACTTTCCGCTGTACACACGGAACACGCTGATCATCGCGGCGCTGACCGTGGTTGGAACGACCCTGTCCAGCGCGATCGTGGCATATGGTTTCGCGAAGATCCCGTTTAAAGGCCGGAGCGTGCTCTTTGCGGTGATGCTCTCGACCATGATGATCCCGTTTCCGGTGCTGATGATCTCGCTGTTCAGCATCTTTCGCTTTGTCGGAGATCACACGCCGCTGCAGATTCTCGGCACGTTTAAGCCTCTATGGCT
Source organism: Tepidisphaeraceae bacterium (assembly GCA_049679725.1). GTDB lineage: Bacteria > Planctomycetota > Phycisphaerae > Tepidisphaerales > Tepidisphaeraceae > DASYWJ01. The sequence continues at coordinate 1,759 of JBAUGM010000616.1, read as the reverse complement.
GCCGGCATGGTTCGGAAGTGCGTTCAACATCTTCCTCCTGCGGCAGTTTTTCCCCACGATCCCCAACGAGTTGGGCGAGGCGGCCCGAATCGATGGGTGCAGCGAGTGGGGCATCTTCTGGCGAGTCGTCCTTCCTCTGAGCCGACCGGCGCTGGCGGTCGTCGCGCTGTTCTCGTTCATGAACTCGTGGAACAGCTTTCTTCCCCCCGCTGATCTATCTCCAGAGGCACTCATGTCGCGGAGCAACGGTCGAGTGTTCAGCGTGGTCGAGCTGCTGCTGCTCGTGTTCGTGTTCGGGGTTCTGTATGCGCGCGCCGGCGTCGCTCATGCACAAGGCCAAGAGCAAGAAAGCTCACGAGTCCCGCCCATCCTGTCCACGGGTTGTATATACAATCAACTCAGCGGTGAAAGTGAAAATACGCTGGTTATCCAAGGCATTTTGCTTGATCATGGTCGTCAGGCATGTACATTCAACAGAAGTCGAGATCGGCCGGCGCGCCGCCGAGTTGCTCGACGAGACGCGCCGTGGCCATCGCCCGATCCAGTCCGACGAGCGGTTGGAGATCCGGCTTGGGCTCAGCGAAGGGCAGACGGTGGCAGACATCAGTTGAGGTTGAACGATCGATCGACCATTTACACAAGACCTGTTGCGGCCGCGCCTCTGGGAACTGTTCCCAAACCACACATCTACGGCCGCACTGTGGCGAAAGGAAAAGCACGACGATGCGAACACTTCATCGTGACGATGTTCAACGTGTCTCGGTCAATACTTCGCGGAGCTACGCCAAGCCTGCGGAGGGGCGGCGCCGGGGCGGTTTTACCCTGGTGGAATTGCTGGTGGTCATCGGCATCATCGCGCTGCTCATCGCGATTCTGCTACCCGCCCTGCAAAAGGCACGGCAGGCCGCGAATGTGACGGCGTGCCTCTCCAATCTCAGGCAGATCGGCCTCGCGATCGAGCTCTATGCGGTCCAGAACAAGAACGTGATGCCCCTATTCGCAGAGCGGCACTACAACAGCCCCTTGCTCCCCGGCGTGCTGATGCCGAGCCCGCCTGATCCCGAGACGGGACGTGGCCGGAGTTGGGCCGGGTTGCTTCGCGACGTGTCGAAGGTGCCAGTCCAGATCTTTCGCTGTCCGTCGGATGAGCGCACCAAAGTGACGGACGACACCGGCTTCCTGGTTCCGTTCATGAGCGCCGGGTCAGGCGATCCCCGCTTCATCTTCAGCTACGGGGCGCTGGGCTTCGGTTGGCGCGCGCTGCCGGCGCGTCGGCAGCCCTGGTCGATCACGCATCTTCAGCCCTTGAACGGCGATCGACTTAAGGGCCCGATGCCGCGCGGGAAACTGCGTCGCTCCAGCGAGATGCACCTCGTATGGGATGCGACGACGCCGTTCGTTGGCCATACCATCTCGAAAGCGAACTTCATGATGGCCCTGATTCCGCCTTATCAGGCCGGCGGCGCCCCATCGGTTCACCTTCAGAACATCTGGCGTCACAACCGACTGGGGCGCGCCATGGATTTTTCGAAGGGCCCCAACGTGCTCTTCGCCGACGGCCATGCCGAGCAACGAGTAGACGTCATCAACACTACTGAGGACACTGTGAATTACGCCGAGTGAGCGATGGCATCGCGCGCGACGACACAGCGCCCTAGGGGCTAGCAGCCCGTGGCGGAACTCCCGCGCGTCGATGCGCCGCGGCATCGGGTCGGGACCGAGGCGTCGAGACGAAGCAGTATTGACTGAAATACGAGCG
>JBAUGM010000615.1:0-3668 GCA_049679725.1 Tepidisphaeraceae bacterium | reverse complement strand
GAGATGGGGTTGGCCGAGCTGTCGGCGCGCGGCCTGATCACGTGCGATTCGTTCGCCGCGCTCAGACAGATGATCACGCCGCCGTCGCGCCGCCGCCACGCGTTGCAACCCGTCGGCCGCTGGTGCTGCTTCCGCGCCGCGCCGCCGCAGAAGGACCGGGACGACCTGAACGAGATGGTCGCGCGCCAACTGCTCCGCCGCACCGGCGTCGTCTTCCGCCGAACGGTCGAGCGGGAGAAGCTCCCCGTGACCTGGTGGGCGCTGACGCGCGTCTACCGCCGCATGGAACTGCGCGGCGAGATCCGCGGCGGCCGCTTCGTCGCCGGCTTCTCCGGTGAGCAGTTCGCGCTGCCCGAAGCCGTCGAGCTCCTCCGCCGCCTGCGACGCGGGGGCGCGCGTCAGCCGATCTCGGTCATCTCCGCCGACCCGTTGAACTTCCAGGGAATCCTCACGCCGCAGCCGCGCGTCGGACCGGCCGCCCGTCGGGCGGTGCTGGTGGGGTGATAGGGTTCGGTCTCGATTTGCTTTGTCATCCTGAAGTGTATGAGAAGTCGAAAAGCACTCTCCCTCTCCCCGGTACTCCGGGGCGAGGGCGGGGGAGAGGGGCAAAGTGTGCACGGCATCGAACACCAGTCGATTCGCAGATCCGCGCAAATCGTCGAATCGGCTGGTCCTCGGCGCGCCGCGCCGCTCGCCCCTCTCCCCTACCCTCTCCCCGGCGTACCGGGAAGAGGGAGTTGAGTTGCCGGCATGTCAACGCGACGCCGGCTTCGCCGGCTCGACGGTTACGCCGAAGCGCGCGAACTTCGCCGAGTCGTTCACGTTGACCTGGCAGTAGAAGCGCACGAAACCCGGCTTGGACGGGTAGTAGCGAAAGATGATGGTCGGCCCGCCGCGGTGCGTGGGGATCGTGGGCTCGATCCCGAGCGGGTGGAGGTGGACGACCGTCCGGTAGTCCTCGACGAAGCCGACGAGGTGCGCGAACGCACCCATCACGGGCTCCAACTGGTTGAACGGCTTGCCGTCCCGATCCGTCACCGTCACCCGGCCGAGCACTTCTTCCCCGACGCGCAGCGGCTGGCCCTTCGTGTCGAGCTTCAATTCGTAGCGCAGCCCGTCGACCACGTCCGACAGCCTCGTCTCCCGGTCCGCCAGCTCTTCACCGTCACCCTGACCCGGAATGTCCGCCACGACGAACTCCTGCACCGCCGACGCAACCGGCACGACGTCGGCCCACACGCGGTACGGGCCGGGCCGGCGGGGCGTGAACGTGAAAGTGTATTCGCCGGGCGTTTGGGTCGGCGTCGGGTGCTCGTGGTGGTAGTCGAGCAGCGAGCGGTCGACGATCAGCAGGTGAACGCGCTGCGTGTGCATCACGATCAGGTCGGTCGCGTCGCGCACGGGCGAGCCATCGATCCGCGCGAGGCGGACCGTCACCCGGGCGGGCTGGCCGGGCGTCAGCGGCGCGTCGGGGATCGCGCGCAGCGTCATCGACGGCGCCCCCGGCTTCTCGTAGACCGGGCTGGGCGGAATGCGCCGGCGGAGGAGCGCCATGCCGCACGCGGTGCAGCGCGCGTCCTTCTCGAGGTGCCGATCCAGCGGGTGCATCGGGCAGACGAAGACGGCGGCGCTGCGCTCGCGCTCGTCGTAGTGCCGCCCGATCCGCTCCCACGACTCCCGGTATGCGGGGAAGAGCGCGCGGGCCTTGCGCGCCGGCTCGTCCTTCTCGCGCGTCGCGAGGATGATGGCCGATCCGGGGGAAAACATCGCTTGCAACTCCGCCCGCCGCTCGCGCGCCGCGTCGTCCGCGGGCAGGTTCGCCTGGAGCGTCCGAATGGCCGGGCTGCAATTGGCGATCTGGAACGCGACCTCGCGCAGCTGGTTGTTTTCCAGCAGTGTCGCAACGTTCGCCACCGAAGCGTTGATCACGTTCCACGACTCGGGAACACTCCTGGGTTCCGGCAGGTCCAGCAGCGGATCGTGCGCCCGCGCCGGCGACACGAACAGCGCCGCGGCGACGACACACATCAGGCCGATACTCGCGAAATGACATCGCACGCGAAAGCCCTCCGGGAATGGAGGAACCGCAGATGAACGCAGATGAACGCAGATCAGAAAAACCTCCGAACTCACTCATCTGCGTTCATCTGCGTTCATCTGCGGCTCCGATCAACTTCTTCTTGCACGGGTCGCGTCGTTGCCGCCGGCTCGCTTGGGGGGCGGGGGATTCGAAACAGGTTGAGCTTCGCCCAATCCAGCCACGGCGGGCGCGAATCCTTCAGCACCAGCTCTTCCAGAAGCTCGCGGGTTTCTTCGTCACGTTGGCCTCGCCGAACTCTCGTGCGGGCGAGGTTGCCGATGTACTCGGGATTGTCCGGCTCCAGCTCCCGCGCCTTGCGGTAGGACGCCTCGGCGTCATCCAGTTTCCCGGCCTTCTCCAGGACGAGGCCGAGATTGTTCCGCGGCTCGGGCTGATGGGGCATCAGCTTGATCGCGTTCTGAAACTCCCACGCCGCCTCGTACAGCTTGCCCTGGTGGTAGTACACAAGCCCGAGGTTGTTGCGGACCGGGCCGAACATCACGTCGGCTTTCATGGCCTTGCGCAGGACGCGCTCGGCCTCGTCGTACTTGCCGTTGTCGGTCAGCTCGATGGCGCGCTCGTTCTCGCGCCGCGCGAGCTCGGCGTCGCGCATCGGCGTCATGCGTTTCTTCGACTGGCAACCCGCGCCACCGCCGGAGATGACGCCGACGACGATCGCAAAGAGGATGACCCGCCCAGTGCGTCGCATCATCGCAGTTCCGCTCTCTCCCCGCCCGAACCGGCCAGGTATCCGATCGTCACATCCGCCACCCACGCGTCGCCTTCCTCCGCCCCCGCGGGCGCTTCCAGCTCGATGGTCTTCGCCCGCGCACCCGCGTCGCCGGCGGTGAGATGGTACAGGAACGTGACCAGTTCCCTGATCGTTATCGGCTCAAGGTGCAGGAAGACCGACAATTCGGTTGATTCCCCGACGGTTTCCGTGTTGCCCGGCTCGATGCTCGTCAGCTTTTCCCCCGCGCCGGCGGCCGAGGCGGCGTCACGCAGCCGGCGATTGATCTCCGGCGCATCCGCCGATGACGACGACGACGCGACGGCCGCGATGCCGGGCGATGCCACGCCCGCTTCGGTCATCTCGGCGAGGTACGCGCGACATTGCGCGAGGTCGCGTTCGCTCGCCAGCGCGTCATCGCGGCGCTCGTTCAGGCGCGACCATGAGAAAGCACCGGTCGTCGCCGCGACGAGCAACAGGAGCAGCAGGAGGTTGGTGCGCCTTGGGTTCATCGCGATTCAGTCCTGTGCCGCCCGCGCCGCTGCCGCTGCCGTCACCGCTTCCGCCGTCGGTTGGGCGCCGCGCAGCGTGAAGTTCCACAGCCCATCCGCGCCCTTGTGCGATTCAGGCGTCGATACGCTCATCCCGCTGCTCCGCACGGCCGCGGCAAAGCGGTCGAGCGCGTCAGGGGCGCGCAGCTTGCCCTCGATCTCGAACGATGCGTCGTCGAACGCCATCCGCTGGATGGTCCACCGCTCGTCGCCGGGCAACCGCGAGAGGACGCCGTGCAGCGTGCGAACGGCCGAGCCGTTCCGCCCGGCGCTCGCGCCACCCTCGGCGAGGGCCACGGCCTTGCGC
>JBAUGM010000614.1:0-2970 GCA_049679725.1 Tepidisphaeraceae bacterium | reverse complement strand
CCCCGGGGCGTAGCGCGAGCGGAGCCCGGGGATCTCTCTTACCTCGACGGTTGCGTCGTCGCGCGGTGCAATTCCAACCGCGGATACCAGTACTTCATCACCCCCCACGACAGATCGTCCTCAACCGGCACCGCCGTCAGTTTCCGCCCCTTCAGTTCCCCGTCCATCGCGACGCCCGCGAGCGACCACGCCGTCTCGGTGTAGTTGTCGATGAACGCGGCGCCCTTGCGCCCCTCGCCGCGGGCGGTGCGGAACGGGGGCATGAGGTCGGGCTCGACGTGTCGATCGAACGCGCGAAGCGCGCCGTTCGGATCGCGGAAGACGAAGGCGGGCGAATCCCCGGCGTTGAGGTTGAGCGGGTTGGCATTCAACTCCTCGGGCAGCACGGCGGCGGGCTGGGTCGTCGCGACGATCGCGATGCGCGTGTTGGGCGCGACGCTGGAGTCGATCGGCGGCATCTTCTGCCGGGGCATGATCGGCGCGGCCGGCCCATTTGACACCCCGCCCCCGGGCGCGACGAGCACGCGCGTGTCCGGGTGCGACTCGCGCCACGCGCGCCAGGTCGACTTCGTCGTCGGGATCGAATGCTGAAAGCCGTAAGGCACGCCGTTGTCGCCGACCGTGCGCGCGGTCAGGCCGTTGATGTACTGGCCGATGCGCATGTTGTAGAGCAGCATGGCGCTGGCGGGCATGGAAACGATATCGAGGTCGCGCGCGCGCAGCTCGCGCGTGATGTTGACGGCCATCGCGCGATTCGCGAACGGGGACCACATCAGCAGCATCCGCTTGTCGTGGTCCGACTGCGTGACGACGGGGTGCTTGTAGAGTGTCGCGTACGGGTAGCCGTACCAGTCGTCCTGGAACTGCACGCCGACGACGTAATCCTCGTCCGCGAGGAACGTCGCTTCCGCGGCCGAGACGAACGTCGGTTCTTCGTACACCGCGTACGCGCTGCCCGGCCCGCCCGTGAACCGGTGCATGAACAGCGACAGCACGGGAGCGAGCCCGATCAGCCACCACGCCCGCCGCTTGCCGGAGATCACCAGCGCGATCAGCGCGATGCACAGGATCAGCGACAACGCCACGAGTGGCCACTGCAACCGCCGGGTCAGCATGATGAGGCCGAGGCCGTGCTCGAACTGCGCCCAGTCCGCGTGCGTGCCGTACGACATGACGGCGGCGGAGCCGATGGCGAAAGCGAGGATCAGGACGGGCAGGAGCACATTGAACAGTATCGGGTAGCGAGGCGCGCGGGCGAGAGCGTCCTTGGCGCCGCGGTTTGTCATCGCAAGGGATCGCGAAGACGCAAGCGAAGCCGAATTGCGTCTTCGCGATCGTCCTCGCGCGATCCTCCACCCCCGCGTGGTCAACACCCGATCGTTCGGCTACTATCGGACTACCGATGCCATCCGTCGCCAGCGTGCAGAACCTCAGCAAGATTTATCGAAAGCCCGGCACGAACGTGGAGGTCGCCGCCCTCCGTTCGATCAACCTGGACTTCGTCGAGGGCGAGTTCACGGCCATCATGGGCGCCAGCGGCTCGGGCAAGAGCACGCTGATGAACGTCCTGGGGTGCCTCGACCAGCCGACCAGCGGCAGCTACATCCTGGGCGACGTCGACATCAGCCGGCTCCCGGACGACGAGCTCTCCGAAATCCGCAGCAGGCGGATCGGCTTCATCTTCCAGAACTTCAACCTGATCCAGCAGCTCACGGTGGTGGAGAACCTGGAAGTGCCGATGTTCTACCTCGGCATCCCCCCGCTGGAGCGCCGCAAACGCGCCGAAGAGCTGGCCGAGCGCGTCGGCCTGCTCGATCGCCTCGACCACCGCCCCATGCAACTCTCGGGCGGACAGCAGCAGCGCGTCTGCATCGCGCGGGCGATGGTCAACGATCCGCTCATCCTCCTGGCCGACGAACCGACCGGGGCGCTCGACAGCAAGACCGGCCAGGCGATCCTCGAGCTGTTCGACGAGCTCGTCGCCACCGGGCGCACGATCATCATCGTGACGCACGACGCGAGCGTCGCGCACCGCTGCCAGCGCGTCATCCACCTCCACGACGGCCGCGTCCAGAAGGACGAGCGCAACGCGGCGCGGAAGGTGGTCGTCGAGGGCGGGCAGTTGTCCGCGAGCTAACGGAAGAACCCGCGACAGAGCCGCTGGGCTCTCGTCGCCCAACGGGAGCCCAGCGGCTCGACTCGACTGAGCTCGTCGCAGGCCGCCGCGGGTTCTGTTCGATCGTCAGATCTACTACGACGCCTTCTTCAACTGATACAATCCCCGCCCCGCGGAGCCGAATCGCTTGTCCTTGATGAGCGTCTGGTTGACGATGCTGCGGAAGTTCGCGCTGTTCGAACGGTAGCCGCTCTTTTCGGCGGCTTCGGTGATGTCGCCGACCTTCATCGGCTTGCCGCTCTTGAGCACGTCCGCCAGCGTCTCCATCAGGCTCTTCTCGTTCCGCGCCCGCCCGCCGACGCGCCCGCGTCGGCCCGCGCTGCCGCCGAGCCGGCGGATGTCGTCTTCGAGCTGCTCCAGCCGCGCCGCCACGCGCTTGTGCTCCCGCATCTTCTCGTTCAGCTCCGCCTTCCGCGAGGCGAGGATGTTCTCCAGCTGCGCGATGCTCATTCCATTTCCAGTCGAACGTCGGGCCATGGCCTCTTCCCTTCTGCGAATTATGAAACCCCACTTCACTACGAGCGCCGCACTATATCGCAACTATGATTCGCACGACAACTCATTCAATTCGCTCGATGGTGTGACACATCGCAATCGGCCCCCCGAACGCCTTGCAAACCGAAAGGGCTTGGCCAGAATGTGCCTCGCCGCGGGCAACCTTTGTTCCGGTTTCGGGGAGAAGTTGATCATGAATCGCTCCGCACGTGCCGCCCTGCTGATCGCGTGCCTGTCCGGCTTCGGCTGCGACGACACCCCCGTCCCGCCGCCGGAACTGGTGACCGAGCGTCCCACGG
>JBAUGM010000613.1:0-2253 GCA_049679725.1 Tepidisphaeraceae bacterium | reverse complement strand
CCCCGGGGCGTAGCGCGCAGCGCGGAGCCCGGGGATTCTTCTCGCCTCCAACGCGCGCCAGCAGGCTTTGTCCCTTTGTCCCCGCACGCGCCGCGCCTATGCTTTACCCGATGTTCACCGGCATTGTCGAACGATCCGTGCGCGTGGCGTCGGTTTCCGATGGAACGGGGTTCCGCCGGCTCAACCTCGCCGTCGACTGGCACGACGCGAAGCACGGCGAGAGCGTGGCGGTCAACGGCGTGTGCCTCACGATCGCAGAGATCTCGCGCGGGCTGCTCGCGTTCGACGTCGTGCCCGAAACCCTGAGCAGGACGAACCTCGGTTTGCTCGCGGCGGGCGACATGGTCCACGTCGAGCGCTCGCTGCGCGTCGGCGACCGCATCGACGGGCACTTCGTTCAGGGCCACGTCGACGGGATGGCGCTCCTGCTCGGCCCGGGCGAGGGGGATGTGGACGAAGTGCGCCTGCGCCTCGAGCTGCCGGCGCAGCTGGCGAAGTACGTCGTGCCGAAGGGCTCGGTGTGCCTCGACGGCGTGAGCCTCACCGTCGCGAGCGTGCACGGGAATGCGTTCGAGGTCGCGCTCATCCCGACGACGGTTCAACTCACCCGGCTGGCGTCAAGGGAGAAAGGATGGCCGTTCAATTTTGAGGCGGATGTATTGAGCAAGACGATCGTTTCTTTCCTTGAACGGCGCGGGATTTGATGGAAGATTTGTGGGTGAGGACCACGCGCGACAGAACGCGCGTTGACGTCGTGTGAAGCGCCGCCGCTTGCAGCGGGTTGTTTTCGATCGAGCGGAGAATGACCCGCCGCAAGCGGCGGGGCTACACGAGTTCGGATGTCCGCGCGTGTGTTGAAATGGACTACCGCCCCACCATCGCGATCACCATGGGCGACCCCGCGGGGATCGGCCCCGAGGTCATCGTCAAAGCGCTGTCGGACCCCGTGCTCCGGCACAAAGCGCGCTACATCATCTACGGCATGAACGAGCTGCTGTCATACGCGGCAGACCTCGCCGAATTCGATGTCTTTTGGTGGCGAGACCAATACAACGGACGGCTCAAGGCCTACCCGCACGACGTCGTGGTCGTCGACTACGACAACTACACCATGCTCGGCCATGCCGTCCGCGCCCCCAGTAAAATGGGGGGCGAGGCATCGATGCGCTTCTGCCTCGACGCGATCGACGCCGCCCAGCGCAAGATCGTCGACGCCGTTGTCACGGCGCCGATCGCGAAGGAGAGCTGGAAGCTCGCCGGCTACCACTTCCCCGGGCACACGGAGTTGTTCGCGCAGCGCACCGGAGCGCGACGTTACGCGATGATGTTCACGGGCGGGCCGTTGAAGGTCGTGCTGGCGACGGTTCACGTGCCGCTGAACAGTTTGTGGGGGCGGCTGAACATCGGCACGGTGTTCCAGCCGATCGAGCTGATCCACGAAGCGCTGGTCAACTGGTTCGACATCCCCAAGCCGCGCATCGCCGTCGCCGGCGTGAACCCGCACGCGAGCGAGAACGGGCAGTTCGGCGACGAGGAAGAACGCATCATCTCCCCCGCCATCCTCATGGCGAAGGATCAGGGGATCGATGTGAGCGGCCCGTATCCGCCGGACACCGTGTTCATGTCCGCGGTCAACGGGAAGTTCGACGCCGTCGTCGCGATGTATCACGACCAGGGCTTGATCCCGGTGAAGCTGCTCGCTTTCGACCGCGCCGTCAACTGTACGATCGGCCTGCCGATCGTCCGCACGAGCCCGGACCACGGCACCGCGTTCGATATCGTCGGCCGAAACCGCGCGAACCCCGGTTCGATGCGCGCGGCGATCGAGCTGGCGATCGACCTGGCGGTGAAGCGTCACCGGCGACAGGAAGCGCAGCGCGCCGCCGTCACCCGCAGCCCCCACGCTGCGAGCTAGCCCACCACACATCGACCGCCGACGATATTCCCGCGGCGGGGTCTGGCAGCTCGCTGGCCGCACGCTGCGCCGCGGACGACCCAGAGGTCATCCCAAGGTCGAATCGTGCTGCGGCGTTGCGGCTGTGAGGCGTCTGCAAACCACGCTGCGGCCAGGGGTTCGGTCGTATTTTTCTGGTGTTCCCGCGAAAACTAAGGACTTATGAGCGACGTCAAGAAACGGTGAACGCGCCGCGCCGCTGCGGTGTGCGCGGGAGTCGGGAGCTCGAACTCCGCGAACTGAATTTCGTGAAGCGCCGCCGCTTGCGGCGGGTTCCCTTCTCTTGGACGAGGATGATT
>JBAUGM010000612.1:0-3419 GCA_049679725.1 Tepidisphaeraceae bacterium | reverse complement strand
CCCCGGGGCGTAGCGCGCAGCGCGGAGTCCGGGGATCCCGAGCGCGAGCACATCGGAGAACGTGAACACAATGAAGCGCGACCTCCGCGACATGGTCGTCGTCATCACCGGCGCCAGCGCCGGCATCGGTGAAGCGCTCGCGCGGTCGCTCGCGGCGCGTGGCGCGAAGCTGGTCCTCGCCGCCCGTCGCGCCGATCGGCTCGACGCGCTCAATGCGTCGCTCGGCGGAGGTCACCTCACCGTCGTCTGCGATGTCTCGAAGCGCGAGGATTGCGAGAACCTCATCGCCCGCGCGATCGAGCGCTTCGGCCGGATCGACACGCTGGTCCTTAACGCCGGCTTCGGCTTCTACCGCTTCGTCTCCGACACCTCACCCGACGACGTGCGAAGGATCTTCGCGACGAACGTCTTCGGCACGACCGACTGCATCGCCGCCGCCGCTCCGCACCTGCTCAAGCAGCCGCTGCGCGACGGCTATCGCGCCCAGGTGATGATCGTCTCCTCCGCCGCTGCCCGACGGAGCCCGCCGTACCTCGGCCCCTACGGCGCGACGAAGGCCGCGCAACTCTCGATCGCCGAGGCGATGCGCGTCGAACTGAAGCCCGAGCTCATCGCGGTGACGAGCGTCCACCCGATCATGACCAGAACCGAGTTCGGCCAAGTCGCCGAATCCGCCGGCGACGTGAAGCTCCCGCGCAACGGCACGTCGCAGACGGTCGAACATGTCGCCGCCGCGATGGTGAAGGCGATCGAGCGCCCGCGGCCGGAGGTGTGGCCGCATCGAAGGTCGCGGTGGTCGCTCAGCCTGGCGACGCTCCTGCCGGGGGTGGCGGATGGGGTGTTGTCGCGGTATCGGTCGAGTGTCCAAGGAATGAACCGATAGCTCAGAGCGAGGTGACAGCGTGAATGTTCTCTCCGCACGACATGCCGTCTCGTGTTCCGCGTGGGGCATTTGACCGAGCTGAAGTGCGATCGCCGTAGATGCGTTGATGGGGGCTCAAGTGTGGGCTCTCGCGTGACGATGGTGGGATTGTGGGCCACGCCCACTTGCCCACTAAGGCGGCGTATGTTAGATTCACCCTGTCGGAGGCCCGAAATGTTGGCGAAGCAGGTCGACAGCAAGGGACGCATCACGTTGGACCGCGAGTACGCCGGCTCCACGATGCTCGTGGAGTCGCGCGAGGACGGGACGATCGTCCTGCGCCCTGCGGTCACCGTGCCCGCCAGCGAGGCGTGGCTTTGGAAGAACAAGCGGGCGCTGGCGTTGGTCATGGACGGGTTGGAGGAGGCTCGGCAGGGTAGGTCCGCCGACGCGCCCAACCTCGCCGCCGCCGCGAAGCTGGCGGCCAAGATCAAGGACTAAACCCCTCATGGCGTTTGGTCTTGTCTGGCAAACACCCGCGGCCGAGACGTTCAACCAGCTCATGGCGGCCGCCCAAACCGCCTTCGACGCCCGCCGCGGAAAAGGAAAAAGCACCAGGGCCGAGGGGTTGTTCAAGCAGGTCCAGAAGTGCTTCGAGCTGCTCGCCGCCAACCCACGTCATCCCGGATTGAAGACGCACGAGTATCACTCGCTGATTCACCCCTACGACCCCAAGCAGAAGGTCATCGAGGCCTACGCCCAAAACCGCACGCCCGGCGCGTACCGGCTGTTCTGGTGTTACGGACCGGGGAAGAATCAGATCACGATCCTCGCGATCACCCCGCACCCGTAGCTTGGTGGGCTGAAGGCTGAGCGGTTGCCTGCGCGCTAGGACCGCGCCGCCGGCTGATCGCTGTCGTCGGACTGCGCATCGGCCCAGCGTTGGACGCTCTCGGATCGTCGCGCGTCCCACGCGGGCTTCTTGTCCGGCGAGAACGACGCCGCATGCGCGACGCGGTACGCCGCGAAGAACAGGGCGGCGGCGAGGCCACCGGGGATGAGGGACATCACGTTGTTGTCGTTCCACCACAGCGAGATCGCCCAAATCAGCAACAGCACGCCCGGCACCGCCAGGGCCGCAACGAAGGGTTTGTTTCGCATCCCTCTATGCTATGCCGCGCCGGCGTCGGCGCGGAACCCGAAAGTTGCCAGTTCTTGCGCGAAAGATCGACCTACGATTGGTGGAGAAGGCAGCATGGCGCGGACAAACGATATTGCGAGCGACCAGGGCGGGCAGAGCGTCGACCCCGGCACGCGCATCGGGCACGTCCATTTGAAGGTTGCGGACCTCGATCGCGCGATCGGCTTCTACCACGGCGTGCTCGGCTTCGACGTCACGCAGCGCTACGGACGCCAGGCGGCGTTCCTCTCCGCGGGCGGATATCACCACCACATCGGGCTGAACACGTGGGAGAGCGCCGGGGGTTCCCCGCCGCCGCCGGGGACGACGGGGTTGTATCACCTTGCGATCGTGTATCCGGCGCGGGCCGCGCTCGCGGACGCGCTGCGGCGGCTGCTCGAAGCGGGCATCCCTCTCGACGGCGCGAGCGATCACGGCGTCAGCGAAGCGCTCTACCTGCGCGACCCGGACGGCAATGGCGTCGAGCTGTATTGGGACCGCCCGCAGGAACAGTGGCCGCGCACGGCGGAGGGCGGGTTGAACATGGTCACGCTGCCGCTGGATTTGCGAAAACTGCTCGAGGAAGCGCCCCACAGTTAGCCGGCGGGCTTGCCCGGCGATTCTTCTTCTTCTTCTTCAGGAAAGAGCGCCGACAACGGCGGGCAAGCCCGCCGGCTAAATGTGAATGGAAAGACGAATCACGTCAGCAGGTCCAGCACGCGCTCGCGGTCCCAGTCGTCGGCGGCGACGCCCACTGCGATCGTCGAACTGGCGAGCATCATCTGGCGCAGCTCGCGCGCGAGCGCGATCGCTTCTTCACCGCTGCCGAGGGAGGTGGAGGTGTAGAGGCCTTCCATCGCGGTCGCGACGTCGCCGAGGCGGGGGCGGATGGATTCTCGCTGGAACGCGCCGATCTGCTCCGTCACCGTCGCGATCCGTTCCTTCGCCACCTCGATCGATCGTCGCGCGGCGTCGATCGCGCTGTCTTTTCCCGTCGCCGTATCGAGCGGCTCGCGCGTCGCGATGTCTTCGAGCGTCAGCGTGCGCCCGCCGACCGTGATCCGGCCGAGCGTGTCGAGCCCGACCCGCTCGAGCTTGAACGACTCGGTCTTGAGCGAACCAGCGCCGCCCGCCGTGAGTGACGTGCTGCCCGTGAGCACCCGGTTGCCTTCGGTGCCCGCTTTGGCCGCGGTCGATTCGATCTTCTCCATCAGCGCGTCGATCTTCTGCTGGTTGCGCTTGCGCGAACGGGGGCCCGTGGCGGATTTGGCGTTCTCCTTCGCCAGGCCGTCGACCTCGGTCAGGATCTCGTCGATCTGCTTGAGCGCCTCGACCGCCCTGGTGCCGTTGCCGTAGGACGCTTCGAGCGCCTGGCGC
>JBAUGM010000611.1:0-2117 GCA_049679725.1 Tepidisphaeraceae bacterium | reverse complement strand
CGCTCGTCCCGATCGCGCTGGGGCCGCCCCCGCCGCCCAACACACTGCCGTCGCCCGAGTTTCAGTACATGGTCCTGCAGGGCGTCGTGAACCACGTCGCGGGCTGGGACGATCTCATCGCACATCCGGAGCGTGAGTGATGTTCGACGAGTGGACCCACTGGCCGCCCGAGGAGGGACGCGACATCCAGGACTGGGCCTGGCTCATTCAGATGTGGCAGGCGTCGCGCGAGTTGCCGGGCATGACGAGCGGCGGCGTGATCTGGCCGCGCATGAACATCCCCTGGGCGGCGGGCACGATCACGACCGCGACGGCGACGACGATGACGGACGGCAGCGCCAACTGGGTCATCCCGCCCGGCGCGACCGGGACGAGCCGATGGGTCAACTACCAGGTGGAGGACGCGCCGTACCTCCCGGCGTTCTACGAGGTCGTCCTCGACGCGGAGAATCCCGATCCGTCTCGCGTGGTGAAGTCGCGCATCACGGCCAACACGCTCACGCAGCTGACGTTCAACGACATCACGGACTTCGTCACCGCCGGCGCGATCCCCGACGTCACCAGCCTCGTCGGCAAGAAGTACGACATCATCAAGCTGAACGGCATCACGTGGGCGGACCGCTGGCCGACGCGGCCGAACGCCTACGAGCACTGGACCGGTTCCGTCACCAGCGCGACGACGACGACGCTCACGGAGGTGAACCGCAGCATCGGCCTGCGCGCGGGGAGGAAGCAAACGTGGGCGCCGGGACAATGGGCCGGCAAGCAAGTCGTTGTGTGGGGAGCGGGCGGGCCGCTCCTGCGCATCGACATCCTTGGCAACACGGCCGACACGTTGACGTTCGCGGCGCAGACGCACGCGCCCGCCGGCCCGTACTCCATCGTCGACCCCGGCGGCTATTGCTGGCCGGGCCGCGCGAAGTATCGGCCGGCGTCCTGGTACAAGGGTCACAAGAAGGCGTACTGGACGCACTGGCCGAGCACCGACGCGATGGCGCCCACGAAGATGGCGGTGGCGCAGATCACGGTCGAGAAGTACAACCCCGGCACGGACGCCTGCGAGGAGGTGACCGAGCCCGTCTTCGACATCGACTACTGGACCGACGTCCTGGAGGAGTGCGACGAACCCGACCACTGCAAGACGCCGGACATCTTCAAGACGATCCGCGCGATCCAGTTGAACTTCGAGGGGGAGGCGCCCGGCTTCGTCGAGGACAAGGATTACACCGGCGCGAAGAGCATCCCCAACTTCGTGGCGGCGACGTGGTTCGAGGCGGCGAACATCAATGCCTGGCGAACGAGCGTCGGGTCGCACGTGAGCGGCATCGTGTCGGTCGGCGCGCCGCCCTACGAGGACGTGCTCTACCCGATCAGCGTGTACTACGCCGTGCTCTCGGATGACGACTCGGTCTTCGCGCACGGCACGGCGGTGCTGGACAACGGGACGACGCTTATGGCCGGCGCGGCGACGTGGGTCGGCAAGCGGATTGTCCTCTCGCTCGGCTGGCCGCGGTACCACCCGCGCCGCGTCAAGCACTTCTACCCCGTCGAGGGGTTCATCGCCGACTTCGAGCTGGTCGAAGGGGCGGTCGTCATCTACGACCCGCCCGTCGTCGTCGACTGGGAGGAGAGCGGCAGCTTCGGCATCGGCCAGTACGTCTCGCGCCCGCGGTCCTCGAAGTACATGGACCACGATGGGTACGGGTTCGCGATCGAGGGCGCCGAGGACTTCGTGCCCGGCGAACTGGCCCGCTTCATGGCCGACAACTGGAACGACCCGAGCATCGAGCCGCTCGATCCCGTCGAAACGTCTCTGTCGCGGCCGAACGGGTACCGGCCCGACCTGCCGTACTACCACAACCTCGACCGCGGGCTGAGGCGTCCGCCGGCGCAGGCGGTGATCGACGCGATGAGGGTCGGCACGGTCACCGCGAGCACGACGT
The DNA here is from genome assembly GCA_049679725.1 of Tepidisphaeraceae bacterium. GTDB lineage: Bacteria > Planctomycetota > Phycisphaerae > Tepidisphaerales > Tepidisphaeraceae > DASYWJ01. The sequence continues at coordinate 174 of JBAUGM010000611.1, read as the reverse complement.
TCAGCATCACCGACGAGACGAAGGACTGGTGGGGCGGCGTGCTGCGCGTCGAATCGGGCACCGCCACGGGCGGGAGCACGACGACGCTCCAGGACACGAGCAAGACGGGCGAGGCCGGGGCGTTCTGGGAGGCGATTCGATACCCCGGCGCCGGCGTGTGGGAGTGGTTCGTGC
>JBAUGM010000610.1:0-2182 GCA_049679725.1 Tepidisphaeraceae bacterium | reverse complement strand
CGCCCGGCCGCTGAACGTCGGTCCGTTACTCACCGCGCGCGCATCCCCAGTGATTTGCGGATCACGCGGACGACGCCCGCCCGGAGCTTGAGCACGCGCAACCGGAACTCCAGCTTCTGGAACGATGCGTCGTTCGGTTCGCGCTTGAGGCCGCGCCGCACCCAGCTCATCGCCTCGTCGAAGCGGCCGAGGTGCTCGTGCGCCAGGGCGAGGTTGTACATCGCCAGCAGGTTCGCGTGGTCCACTTCCAGCGCCGCTCGGCAGGCGTCGATGCCGTCGTCGTAGCGGCAGCGCATGAAGCTGGCGACGGCGAGATTGATCCACGCGTTGACGTTGCTCGCGTCGAGCTGGACGAGGCGCTTGAGGCACGCGACGGCCGGGCGGCTGTCGCCGGTGTCCATGAGGAGGTTGGACAGCTCCATCAGCACCGCCGTGTCCTGCGGGCGGAGGAGGATCTCGCCGCGCAGGTGCGACCGCGCTTCGATCACCTCGCGGCGGCGGAAGTGGATCTTGGCCAGGTGCAGGTGCGCACCGGGGAAGGTGGGATCGAGCCGCAGCGCTTTCATGAACGACGCCGCGGCGGCTTCGTCTTCCAGGCCGGACTGCATCAGCCACTTGCCGTGGAAGTAATGACCCGCCGGCTCGTCCGGCGCCAGCTCGATCGCGCGGCGGAACTTCTCGCCGGCTTCTGTGACGCGGCCCATGTCCGTCAACAGTTCGCCGAGGTCCAGCAATGTCTCCGTGCTGCCCGGATCCTGCCGCAAGCCGGAAAGGTAGTGCCGGCGCGCCTGCTCGAGCTCACCCTTGCTCCACATCGCCTCGGCGATGCGCAGGTGAACCTCGGGGTGCAGCTCGTCGAGGTCGAGCGTCTTCTGCCAGCAGAAGATCGCCTTGTCGTACGACCGGCGCGCCGCCAGGCTCACGCCGATGTTGTAGTAGCAGTGCGGGCAGTGCTCCTTGTACAGCCGCGCGAGGTAGAACATCTCCTCGGCCTTCTCGTGATCATTGAGGTCGGTGTAGGTGATGATGCGGTTGCAGTAGGCGGGCTCGAAGGCGGGGTCGACCGTCTCGATCTTCTGGAACGTCTCCAGCGCCTGCTCGAGCTGGCCGACGCGGTGCAGGTCGACGCCGAGGTGGTTCATCGCCTGCAGGTCGTTGGGGTCGATGGCCAGCGCCTGCTTGTACGCTTCGACGGCTTCGTCGAGCCGGCCCATCTCGTCGAGGGTCAGGCCGATGTTGAAGTACCAGCCGCTGTTGTAGGGGTTGATGCTGGTGGCGGCGCGGAGCTCCTCGAGGGCCTCCTGCCACTTGCGCTGCTCGAACAGTTCCTGCGCCCGTTCGACCCGCCGCTCGGCATCGTTCCAGTCATTCATGACACGCATCGCGCGCCGTCGCGCTGTGAGGAAGATCTTGGTGGTTTCGGTGGACGCTCCAGAGTTTACTTCCCGCCTCGCCCCCTAATCAAGTAGTGTCGCGGGCCGGGGCAAGGGGGACGCGGGGCGCCTCGCTCCGTGGCTCGCGCGGATATTCGGCTCCTGACGTGTAACTTCCCATGCCGCCGTCCGATTCCTTTTCCGCGCGCGTAAAATACGGTACGCTCCGCGCGGGCGCGGGCAAGGAGCGAGCGGCCACCCGTCCGCGTGCGCGCGGGCGGCGGTGGACGGGGAAGGTTCGGATCGGCGGCGGCGGCACGTCTCGCACACCCCTGGCGCGTGCGAATGAGTGTGGTTCGGGCGATCCCCCCAGAGGCGAAAGTGGCACGGTGGCGCGCAAGGTTCTGATAAGCGTGACGGCATGCGTGGCGGTGCTCGGCACCGTCCTGCGCCCCGCGCTCGCGCAGGACGCGACCGCTCAAACCACCCCGCCACCCGTCGCCACCCCCGAGCAGGCGCAGCCGAACCAGATCGCCGCGCTTCTCCAGGTTCTCCTCGACCCCAATCCCGAGCTCCCCCAGCCCGAGCGCGACGAGGCCGCGCGCCGGCTCGTCGTCATGCAGACACCCGACGCGAAGTTCGCGCTGCACCGGGCGCTGGTCAACACGGCGAACCTGCGCGGCCAGCAATCGGCCGCCCGCGCCTTGGCCGACGAGCCCAACCCGGACCCCGACTTCATCGTCGCGCTCAACGCGCTGATCGGCGCCGACGCCGCCCTGACCGAAGCCGCCGCCCGCGCGCTGGCGAAC
>JBAUGM010000609.1:0-1972 GCA_049679725.1 Tepidisphaeraceae bacterium | reverse complement strand
GTGTCATGCTGAGGTACTCCGAAGCATCTGGCCGATCCTTCGGTGAAGCCAGATGCTTCGGAGTACCTCAGCATGACAGAAACACGATGAGTGAAATGCCGACGCCCGACCCCGACCAACGAAATCTCCTTTCCGCCCTCGCCGGCGACGGGCGGCCGTTGCTCAGCCTCACCGGGCTGGCGCTGATCCTGTCCGGCGGGTTTGCGCTGTTCCTCTCCGCCACGCGCCACTTCCTGCCGCACGACGTGCAGTTCCTCGGCATGCAGCCGGACGACCTCTGCTCGCTCAACGGCTGTCGCATCGTCCACTTCATGTTCCACGACCGCGTGAGCTTCGGCGGCGTCATCATGGCGATCGGGATCCTCTACCTCTGGCTCGCCGAGTTCCCGCTGAAGCGCGGCGAAGCGTGGGCGTGGCACCTGTTTCTCGTCAGCGGGGTGGTCGGGTTCGGAAGCTTCCTCGCGTATCTCGGCTATGGCTACCTCGATACGTGGCACGGCGCCGCGACGCTGTTCCTCCTGCCGTGCTACATCGCGGGGCTCGCGATGTCGCACCGGCTCGTGCGCGGCGGCGGCGGGTGGCGAAGCCTGATGAGTCCCGGCCCTTCTCCCGCGTGGACATCATCCGCAGGGCTCGGCCGGGCGGCGCTGCTCGCGACGGGTGTGGGACTCATCGGCGGGGGGCTCACGATCACGCTCGTCGGCATGTCGACGGTCTTCGTCCCGCAGGATCTCGTGTTCATGGGACTGCGCGCCGAAGAACTCCGCGCCATCAACCCGCGCCTGATCCCGCTCATCGCCCACGACCGCGCCGGCTTCGGCGGCGGCGTGCTGACGATCGGCGTGATGGTCCTTACCATCGGTTGGTGCGCCCGCCCGTCGCGCGGCGCGTGGCAGGCGCTGTGCGCCGCCGGTGTCATCGGCTTCACCTGCGCGATCGGCGTGCATCCCGCGATCGGATACACCGATTTCGTCCACCTGCTCCCGGCGTACACGGGCGCGATTCTGTTCACGCTTGGACTAACGCTGACGTATCGCTGGATGCACGGTAGCGCGACGACGGTCGATGGAGAGGAAATGCGAACGCAGAGACACAGAGAAGCAGAGATAGGAGGAGAAAACAGTGGGTGGGTTTGAATTCAATGAAGAGAGGACCAGCACACCCGTACATCCTGCTTTCAACTCCTCCTACCTCTGCTTCTCTGCGTCTCTGCGTTCATCTGGCTCCGCGCCTTTGACGGCGCGTCATGACGTCCCTAAGGTTCTGCCCCTCATGGCGCTCGAGATCGTTCCCAGCATCGATTTGCGCTCCGGCCGGGTTGTCCGGCTGAAGCAGGGGGACTACGGCCGGCAGATCAACTACGACGTCGATCCGCTCGACGTCGCCCGCTCCTACGCGGACGCGGGGGCGCGCTGGCTGCACATCGTCGACCTCGACGGCGCCAAGGAAGGCCGGCCGGCGCAGAGCGAACTCATCGCGAAGATCATCGCCGCCAGCGGGATGAGGGTGCAGGCGGGTGGGGGGATTCGATCGACGCAGGACGTGCAACGGCTGCTCGACGCGGGCGCATCGCGCGTCGTCGTGGGGACGAAGGCGATCGAGGATTGGGCGTGGTTCGAGTCGCTGGCGCGCGACGATGCGAAGTTCGCCGGCAAGCTCGTGCTGGCGCTGGACGCGAAGGACGGCATCGTCGCGACGCGAGGATGGACCGAAGCGTCCGGGCGCGCCGCGGTCGACGTCGCGAAGCAGATTTCGAGCTGGCCGGTCGGGGCGATCCTGTACACGGACGTGGCGAAGGACGGGATGCTGCAAGGTCCGAATATCGAGCACACGCGGCGCCTGGCGGAGGCGGGCGATGTACCAGTGATCGCCAGCGGGGGCGTGGGGAACGTGGGGCACATTCGCCAGCTCACGACCATCCCGGCGTGGGGCGTGATTGTCGGACGTTCGCTCTATGAGGGCACGCTCGACC
>JBAUGM010000608.1:0-14191 GCA_049679725.1 Tepidisphaeraceae bacterium | reverse complement strand
GTCGTCGCCCGCTCGCTCACGCCGGCAGTGGAGCACAAACGCGGATGACGCGCAAGCGCATGAATACGCTATTGAGCGTCAGAGTTCCGGACAGTATTGCATCCTGAGGTACTCCGAAGGATCTGGCCGGAAAGGAAAACCCGCCGACTATGAATCCCCGTTGTTTGTCGCCTCGCGTATCCCGGCCGTACATAACAGGGTGATCGCGAGGCGATCGGACGACTCTGGGACTATCTTTTGGCGTAGTCGCCGTCGGGAGTTACGATGCGCGCTCGCACCGGCGGGCACACCGCTGCGGCAGCCAAAGGCGGGCAGGACTGGCGGCGGGTCGGGGAAACGGTTACATTTGTAGTCGATGAGCGGTTGGGCCGTACGGCGCGGGACGGCCCGCGGGCGACGCGCCGCGACGCGCATCGCGCACAATTCAGAATGACAGGGGTACGCGAATGGGTCGTGGCGCATCTCCTTTGGCCGGGATGAAGCGGGCGGTGGCGTGGATCCTGGGCGGATTCATCCTTGTCGCCGGTGTGGCGTCGTCGGGTTGCGCGAAGAAGAAGCCGCCCGCGCCGGCGCCGGTCGTGCAGGTCAGCGCTGACGACGTCTACCAGCAGCCGGTGCGACGCCTCGCCAGCACCATGCCCACCACGCGGCCCGCGCCGGCGCAGCCGAAGCTCATCGAGGAGGGCGAGCGCAGCACGCTCATCTACCCCTGCAAGTTCGCCAAGACCGAGGTGCTCGGCGACTCGATCGAGGGGCTGCTCAGCCCCGAGGGCACCGTCTCGGTCACCCCGGCGCTCAACAACGTCATCGTCTCCGATCGGGCGGCCAACGTGCGCTCGATCATGAACGTGCTGCAGGAGATCGACCGCCCGGTCGCGCAATTGCTCGTCGAGGCGCGCGTGGTCGAGGTCGCAGTCGACAGCGACCTGGAGTACGAGATCCAGTACCTCCTGGAGCGCGTCGGCGGGAACTCGTTCTTCCAGACGGGCAGTGGCGGCAACTTCAACACCCCGGGCGGTACCCCCAGCGAAGGCCAGGGGTTGCTGGGCAACCTGCGCGTCTGGGCCGACGGCGCGGATCACCTCGACGCGTTCATCCGCCTTCTCGTCACGCGCGGCAAGGCGAAGATCCTCTCCTCCCCGAACCTCATCGTCAGCGCCGGCACGGAAGCGAGCATCATCACCGGTCAGGAAGTGCCCGTTCAGAGCTCGTTCCAGTCCGGCGGCTCCGTCGCCACCAACACGCAGTTCAAGCGCGTCGGCATCAAGCTCCGCGTGCTGCTCCAGCAGATCGCCGACGACACCGCCCGCGTCGAGATCAACCCGGAAGTCTCCACCGTCACCGGCTTCACGGCGGCGACCGAACAGGTCCCCGCCAACCCGATCATCGCCATCCGCAACGTCACCTCGATCCTGACCCTGAAGGACGGTGAGGTCCTGACGGTGGGCGGGCTGCTCCAGAGCGAGAACCGCCAGACGATTCGCGGGATCCCGATCCTCTCCGACATCCCGGGGATCGGGCTGCTCTTCCAGAGCCGGCGGAATACGCGAAACCGCACGCAACTGATCTTCTTCCTGCGTGTAAATATCCTGGAGGAAGGCAAGTCCTACGAGACGCGCATCCACCGCCCGGGCGACGGGATGGAACTGCTCGACCGCGAGGCGGGGCTGGTCGTGCCCAAGGGGAACGGCCCGTACCCCGTGACGGTGGATCCGCGGATCGATCAGAAGATCGATGATCAGTAACTCGGTGGCATGGGCGTCTCGCCCATGCATTTGTGCGGAGAGGACCGACAAAACATGGGCGAGACGCCCATGCCACTGGTAAGGGGTTTGCGATGTCAAAGCTCGGAAAGACCATCAAGTGGCTCGCCGGCCTGGGCGTGGTGGGTGGGGCGATCGCGGCGTCGGTCATTTACGGGCCGCCGCTTTACGCGAAGTGGAAGTCCCCCGCGGGCGGGGCGCTGGGCGCCAAGGCGCAGGCGGTCAAGTTCTTCACTGCGAAGAAGGGGGAGCTGAAGATCGTCGTGACCGAGGACGGCAAGCTCCGGGCCGTCAAGAACCACCGCATCTTCCCCGAGCTACGCGGCAGCGCGAAGATCACCTTCCTCGCCACCGAGGGGGCGACCGTCAAGAAGGATGACCTGGTCGTCTCCTTCGACAAGAAGACCTACGAGGACAACCTCCAGACGCGCAAGGGCGAATGGGAAGCGGCCAAGCGCGGGCTGACGGTCGCGGAGGAAGCGCTGAAGATCGAGCAGAAGACGGTCGTCGGGCAGGTCAAGCTCGCGCAGACGAAGCTCGACGAGGCGAAGAACGCGCAGAAGGTCTACGTCGAGTCCGAGGGCCCCAAGAAGCTCAGCGACCTCGAAACTGCCGCCAACGAAGTCCGCACCAAGCTCGGCACGGCCGCCAAGACGCTGGCCGAGACGCAGGCGAAGGTCAACGGTGAGTTGTTCATCGAAGAGGACAAGAAGAAGGATCTGGAGCGCGAAGTCCGCATCGCCAAGGAGAACCACGACGGGCTCAAAAAGTCGCTCGACAACGCCCTCGCCCAGCGCAAGACCTACCGCGCGTACGACTACCCGCAGAGCCTCAAGAGCAAGCAGCAGGGTGTCGAGAACGCCGAGCTCGACCTGATCAAGTCCGAGACGCAGGCGAAGAGCTCGGTGCTCCAGAAGGAGGCGGAGGTCGCGAAGATCAGGGACCAGATCACGCGCATGGAGCGCGAGATCAAGACGCTTAACGAGCAGATCGAGAAGTGCGACCTGCGCGCGCCCGTCGACGGGCTGGTCGTCTACGGCGACCCCGAGCAGCGCCACTACTACAGCGAGCGCGTGAAGGTCGGCATGGAGTGGTACGGCGGCAACACGCTCATGACCATCCCCGACCTCTCCGCGTTCGAGATCGACATCTCGGTCCCCGAAGAGTATCGCGGCAAGCTCACGCTCGGGTGCCGTGCGGCAATCAGCGTCGAGGCGATCCCGGGGCTGGCGATCCCCGGCGAGCTCGTGAAGCTCAGCGACCTGGCGCGCAGCCGCGTCGAGTGGGACCAGAGCAGCCCCAAGGTGTTCGACGGGGTCATCAAGCCCGGCGGGCACGACAAGCGCATGGTCAGCGGCATGACCACCCGCGTCGAGATCGTGGCCGAGATCCTCAGCGACGTGCTGATGGTCCCCATCGAAGCCGTCGTCAACGAGGACGGCGAGACCGTCTGCTACGTGAAGCGGAAGGACAACACGACCGAGAAGCGAAAGGTCAAGCCGGGCAAGAGCAACGACCACTTCGTGCAGATCCTCGAGGGGATGAACGCCGGGGAAGAGGTCGACCTCTCCCCGACCCGCAGCGGCGACGAAGCGAAGGCGGCGCAGGGCTGAGCGCGACGACGATGTCCGTACTCGAACCTCCCACGATGCCCGAGCCCGCCGCCCGCGCCGAGGCCGCGCCGCGCGAGAACATCATCGAGCTGCGGAACGTCCACAAGTACTACCAGCTCGGGGCGAAGAAGCTCCACGTATTGAAAGGCATCTCGCTGGAGATCCCCAAAGGCCAGTACGTCGCGATCATGGGCTCGTCCGGCTCCGGGAAGAGCACGCTGCTCAACCTGCTCGGGTTGCTCGACGTCGTCGACGCTGGCGATTACATGCTGGCCGGGGAGAACGTCGCGCGGATGAAGGACGATCTGCTGGCGAAGCACCGCAACGCGCGGATCGGCTTCATCTTCCAGAGCTTCAACCTGTTCCCGCAGCTCGACGTGCTCGGCAACATCGAAGTGCCGATGGTCTACCAGAACATCCCGCTTCCCAAGCGCCGCGCGCGGGCGAAAGAGCTGGCGGAAGCGGTGGGCCTTGGCCATCGTCTGGGCCACCGCCCGCGACAGCTCTCCGGCGGCGAGATGCAGCGCACCGCGATCGCGCGGGCGCTGGCGAACGACCCGCCGCTGCTCTTGGCCGACGAGCCGACCGGCAACCTCGACGAGTCGACGGGCAACGAGATCCTCGGCCTCTTCGACCAGCTCGTCGCCAAGGGCCAGACGATGGTCCTCGTCACGCACAACCCGGCGTACAAGGAGCGGGTGCATCGAGTGCTGCGGATGGGGAATGGGGAGCTGGTGGGATGATGAGTGATGAGTGACGAGTGATGAGTGAGAGGAAGGCACGTCATCCCGAGGGAGCCTAAGCGACCGAGGGATCTCGGGATCGAGCGCACTTCTCGAGCCCGAGATCCTTCGGCTCGTAAGACTCGCCTCAGGATGACGTGCTGTCTTCACTCTTCACTCATCCATCGAGAAGATGTTCGTCGTGAGACCGTCATGAACCTCTACGAAGTCGTCCGCGTCGCGCTCCTCGATCTCGCTCTGCACAAGTTCCGCTCCGCGCTGGCGACGATCGGGATCATCTTCGGCGTGGCATCCGTCATGGCGATGATTTCCATCTCCGAAGGCGCCAAGCGCGAGACGCTCGGGCGGATCGCGCGGCTCGGCGTCGACAACGTCATCATCAAGAGCGTCAAGCCCTCCGCCACCGATGAGGGCGCGAAGAACAACGAGCAGCGCCGCTGGCAGGCGGAGTACGGGCTGATGCGCCGCGACCTCGAGCACGTCCGCTCGACGTTCAAGGAGGTCCGCCACGTCGTCGGCATCCGCAACATGCGGATGAACCTCTACGCCCCCAACGGCCGGCAGCTCGACTTGGCGGTGATCGCGACGGAGCCGGACTACCTGCTCATCACGCGCTCGGGCATGACGCGCGGCCGATTCCTCACCGAGCTTGACCAGGACAACTTCGCCAAGGTCTGCGTCCTCGGCTCCGACGCCGCCCGCAAGCTGTTCGTCTACAACGACCCGATCGGCCAGGGCGTCCGCATCAGGGGCGACTGGTACAACGTCGTCGGCATCCTCGACAACTCCGCCGCCGTCAAGGACGCCGGCGGCGACGACATCAACAACCAGGTCTTCATCCCCCTCCGCACCGCCCGCGCCCGCTACGGCGACGTCTCCTCACAGGCCAACCAGGGCACTCAAGAGAACGTCAAGATCCAGCTCGACCAGATCGCCATGCAGATGACCGACTCCGACCTCGTCCAGGCGACGGCCACGCGCATGGAGAACTACCTCGCCGCGACGCACAAGCGCAAGGACTACACGCTGCTCGTCCCGCTGGAGCTCATGCGGCAGAAGGTGGCGACGCAGCGCATCTTCACGATCGTCATGGCCTCCATCGCAAGCATCTCGCTGCTCATCGGCGGGATCGGGATCATGAACATCATGCTCGCCAACGTGTACGACCGGCGAAAAGAGATCGGCATGCGCCGCGCGCTGGGCGCCCGGCGCAAGGACATCCAGCGACAGTTCGTCTTCGAGGCCGCGACGCTCACGAGCCTCGGCGGGATGGTGGGGGTGGCGCTGGGTTACGCACTTGCAGCCGGCGTCAGCCGATATGCGGAGTGGCCCACGAGCGTCACGCCGATCAGCATCGTGCTGAGCCTGGGCGTGTCGTGCATCACCGGCGTCGTCTTCGGACTCTGGCCCGCCCGACAGGCGGCGCGGGTGAATCCGATTGAGGCGCTGCGGGCGGATTAGTCTTCCTTTAATGTTCGATGTTCGATGTTCGGTGTTGGATGTTCGATGTTCTCTTCAATTGAATTAGTGTGAACACCGAACACCCAACATCGAACACCGAACATCGAAGGAAGAGTCAGTACAACAGGTACTTCTTCCGCTCTTCCTTGAACTCAGCACACCCCGCCTTCCACTTCGCGAACAGTTCGCCCAGGTCCTTCCCCTCCATCAAGTACATCCGCGCCTCCTCGCTGCCGTTCACCTTGTCGAACATGTCGTGACGCTTCGGCGCCTCCTCCAGGATCTTCTTCGCCCCCAGCGTCTCCATCAGCCGGTAGTTGATCTCGACGATGGTTTCGGCTCGTCTAGGGTCGATGTGGACCTGCACGCCCTGGCACGGCTCGGTCTTGAACGTCGCGTAGAACGGCTTGAACCGGATGGAGCGGAAGTACACGCCTTTGGGCTTCTCGCTCTTCTGGACCTCCGTCGGCTGGGTCGTCGTGACGGCGGTGTAATACTTGCCGCCGCTCAGCCAGTGCTCGTTCATCGCGTCGGCGAGCACTTGGCCGCGAATCCACGGCGCGCCGACGATCTCGAACGGCTGCGTGTACCCGACGCCGTTGGAGATCACGTACAGTTCGCCGACGATCCCCGTCGCCGCATAGGCCGCCACCGAGCTGACGTGCGGCACGTGCGGGCTCGTCGGCACCCACGCGTGCCCCGTGTCCTCCCACACCATGTCGCGCGTCCAGCCGGTCATCTTCACCACGCGCAGCTTCTTGAAGTCCGGCACGAAGCGCTCGCGCATGAGCTGCGCGAGCTCGCCCGTCGTCATCCCGTGAACGTAGGGCACGTCGACGATTCCGACGAACGACGAGTACTTCTTCTCATCCAGCCTCGGCCCCTCGACGCGTTCGCCGCCCAGTGGGTTGGCGCGGTCGAGCACGACGAACTCCTTGCCCTGTTCCGCGCACGCCTCCATCGCCACCTTCATCGTGCTGATGTTCGTGTACGACCGCGAGCCGATGTCCTGTAGGTCGAACACGAGCGTGTCGAGATCGGCGAGCATCTGGGGCGTGGGCTTGCGCGTCTTGCCGTAGAGGGAATAGATGGGGATGCCGGTCTTGGGGTCGATTTTGTCGCCGACCTTGTCACCGGCGTACTCGTCGCCGTAGATGCCGTGCTCGGGGCCGAACATGGCGACGAGTTTCAGGTTCTCGGCGTTCTGAAACAGCGCCGACGTCGGATCAAGGTGCTCGTCAACGCTGGAGGGGCTGGCGATCAACCCGACCCGCTTGCCCGCGAGGGACTTGAAGTTCTCATCGCGCAGCACGTCGATGCCGAACTTCACGCCGGCGTGTGCGGGCGGCGCGAAGCGCGAAAGGCACAAGGAGATGAAAAGCGCGAGTGTGATCGGACGGGTCATCGGATTCGGTTTCCTTGTCGGTATGGGTCGCGGTGTGGACCAGCGACATATAAGGACGCAGGATAACAACTAGCCCGATAGGAAGCTGCGTGTCGTTGAGGTTGAGCAGGCTCAACCACGGCGTTATAAGGACATTATCGATCTTATCGTATTTTGATAAAGTCGGTAATATGGCTATAATACCCGCATGGATCCTGTCGGAAACCCATTTTCACCCGGAGCAGGCGCGCCCCCACCTGAGCTTGCTGGCCGAGACGAGCTTCGCGCTACCGTCAACATCGCTATCCAACGCGTGCGACAGGGCAGGCCGGCAAAGAGCGCCCTCATGATCGGTCTTCGCGGTGTCGGAAAGACGGTGCTGCTGGACCGCATGCGGGACGAGGCGGCGGCGTCGGGTGTGCAAACGCTTCGGGTCGAAGCACCCGAGGACCGTTCTCTGCCCGCGATCCTGGCACCCGAACTGCGGCAATCACTCTTGAAGCTTTCCCGGGTCGAGAGGGCCAAGGACCGGGCTCAGCGCGGTCTACGCGCGCTCGCCGGGTTCGCGAAGGCGCTCAAGTTCAAGTACGCCGACATCGAAGTGGGTATTGATTACGAACCTGAGCCAGGGCTGGCAGACAACGGGGATCTTGAGCACGACCTGCAAGCCCTTCTGGAAACCGCCGGAGAGGCCGCGCGAGACGCCGATACCGCGCTTGCGATGTTCGTCGACGAGCTTCAGTACGTGGAGGAAGAGCAACTGGCGGCGCTGATCACAGCTCTGCATCGGACTGCGCAGCGACAGCTTCCGGTCATCGTGGTGGGCGCGGGGCTCCCGCAACTCGCCGGGCGAATGGGCCGGGCAAAGTCCTACGCCGAACGGTTGTTCGACTTCCCGGCGATCGGTCCGCTGCCGCGCGAAGCCGCCGATCGTGCCATTGTCAAGCCAGCCAAAGAGCAAGGTGTCGAGGTAACACCGGAGGCGCTGAATCGCATCTTCGAGAAGACTCAGGGCTACGCCTACTTTCTTCAGGAATGGGGAAAGCATTCGTGGGAGGCGGCGGACGCTTCGCCGATCACCGTCCAAGATGTGGAAACCGCTTCAACGACGGCGATCGCCGCGCTCGATGCGAGCTTCTTCCGCGTGAGATTCGATCGGCTCACACCGTCCGAGCGGGTCTATCTTCGCGCGATGGCCGAGCTCGGACCGGGGCCGCACCGTTCCGGCGACATCGCAAAAGAGCTTGACCGCGAAGTCACTGCCCTCGGCCCCGTGCGAAGTAAGTTGATCGCCAAGGGCATGGTCTACAGCCCCAGCCACGGAGACACCGCGTTCACCGTTCCGCTGTTCGATGAATTCATGCGCCGAATCATGCCGGGCCAGGATTGGCGGGCGTAGCGAACGGGGCGCCGCGTCACACCGGCGCCACGTCCGGCGCCGGCGTCGTCCGCCGTTTGAGCTGCGCCTCGCGCAGCTCCACGAACAGGTTGGCGATCAGGATCAGCGCCGCCCCGAGCATGCCGATGCTGCTCAGCCCGCGCCCGGTCGCGACGTACGCATACGCGGCGGCGAAGATCGGCTCGACCAGGTAAATCAGCGCCGCCCGCGTCGGGTCGACGCGCGGCTGGAAGAAGGTGAGCAGCCCGAACGACCCGATCGTCGAGAACACGATGAGCAACGCCGCGTTCAGCCATATCTGCGGCGCGCCCAGGATGCGTCCGCTCTGTGCCAGCGCTTCGGGTCCCGCGTGGACGTACAGGCAGGCGATGATGGTCATCAACGCCGTCGCCGCAAATTGACCCAGCGCCATGCGGGCGGGGTTCTCGTGGGGCACGATCACGTTGACGGCGATGATGTAACCGGAGAACACGATTGCTCCGCCCAGGGCCAGCATTTCCCCCGCGCCCAGCCCGCTCGGCGATGCGCCGGTCATGAGCCACACGCCCAGCGTCGCCAGCCCCACGCCCGCCCACTGCAAGGCGGTCGGTGGCTTGCGCACGACGAGCGTCATGATCAACGGGACGAAGACGATCGTCAGCGCCGTGAGGAACGCGGCGACTGCTTCACTCGTGCGGTCCAGGCCCAGGTGCTGGAGCACCAGACCGCTGCCCAGGAACGACCCGAGCATCGCCGCGCGCATCACGCTGCGCAGCGTCCAGCCGGTTCGCGCTTCGCGGAAGAGGATCGCCCACAGGATCGAGGCGATGGTGAACCGCCAGGCGAGCAGGAAGATCGGCCCGACGTACGCCCCGTCGCGCAGCCCCATCGCGGCGTTGACCGCTTCCCCGCCCAGCTTCGCCCACGTGAACCCGAACCCCCAGAACAACGTCGCGGCGACGAGCGCCAGCGATGCATTCCCGTCCGTCGAGTTCTCGCGCGCCATCTCCGCCATGTGCGGCGGGAGAATAACGACAACGGTGCTAGGAAAGAAGTTCACCACGGAGATCACGGAGACCACGGAGAAGAAAGAAAGACGAAGCATCGTGTCTTCTTCGCTCCACTTCTTCCCTCCGTGTGCTCCGTGGTTCAATCCGTGGTTGCTTTCCCTATGATTCGTCCAATGACCGACGCCTACCGCCAGATGATCGACACCCTCTCGCGCTGCCGGCGCGTGCTCGTCACCACCCACGTCCGCCCCGATGGCGATGCGCTCGGCTCGACCGCCGCGATGGTCATGGGACTGAAGAAGAAGGGGATCGACGCCGAGGTGCTGCTGCTGAGCCACCTGCCGACCAAGTACGCGTTCATCTACCGGGAGAACGAGATCCACTTCATCGACGTGGAGAACGGTTGGCCGGAAGAGGGTTCAGGGTTCAGGGTTCAGGGTTCAGAAGCGAAAACCGGGACGGGGACGGTTTCCGTCTCTTCCCTGAACCTTGAACCCCGAACCCTGAACCCTCTCGACGCTTACGATGCGTTGCTCGTCATCGACACCGGCACCTGGTCGCAACTGCCCGGCTTGGAGTCATACGTCGCGAAGTACGCCAAGCCCAAGCTGGTGATCGACCACCACCTCACCCAGCAGGACTGGGCCGACCAGAAACTCGTCGTCACCGAAGCCGCCGCGGCGGGGGAGATTGTTTTCGAAGTGCTTGAAGAGTGGGACATCGAGATCGACAAGCCGATCGCGACGGCGCTCTTCCTCGCCATCTGCACCGACACGGGCTGGTTCCAGTTCTCCAATACCCGCCCGTTCACGATGCACCTGGCCGCGGAGTTGATGGAAGTCGGCGTCGACACGGATCGGATGTACCAACTGCTGTACCAGAACGAACGCGCCGAGCGCTTGGCCCTTCAGACGCGCGCGATGCAGTCGCTGAAGTTGCTCGCGGGCGGCAAGCTCGCCGTGATGAGCGTGACGCGCGAGGACTTCGCGCAGTCGAAGGCCAGCGTTCCCGACACGGAGAACCTGATCAACGTGCCCCTGCAGATCCGCACGGTCGAAGTGTCCCTGCTCTTCACCGAGCCGCTCGACAACGGAGAGAAGGGGGGCCCGGTCCGCGTAAGCCTGCGCAGCAAGGGCCAGGTCGACGTCGCCCGCTTCGCCGAGCAATTCGGCGGCGGGGGGCATGCGCGGGCGTCGGGGTTGAAGGTGGAGGGGCGGTTCGACGAGGTTCGCGGCCGGGTGGTGGAGGCGATGATGCAGCAGTTGATGTCTGCTGTTCGTTAGTTCGCGCCGTCAGGCGGAAACAACGCGAACAGCTCTTCCGCCTGGCGAATCAGAATCTTTCGCGGCGCGTTCATTTGCAAGGTGCGCAAAGTTGCGCGGCCAATCGGCGTGAGGGCAATGATCTCGTACCGATTCCAGTCGAAGTGTTCAGGCCACTGGTCCGCGCGCGGATTGAAGAGCGGGATGACCTGTCCGGTCTGAGGATCGCGCGCGTCGATGCGATCCGACTTGTGCAGATTGCAGCCTGGGCACGCCCATGCCAAGTTCTCGAGGTTGTCGTCGCCGCCCTGGTTGCGCGGGATGACATGCTCGACGTGAAACGTCGCACCTTGGAGCGCCTGATGCATGCGGCAGTATTCGCAACGCTCGCCGGCGCGATGCTCTAGCAGGCGTTGTAGGGCGCCCGGCAACTTCACCGCGGCGTGCGTCCCAGGAGGTGGAGGGCTTTGGCGCGCGCGAGCGAAAGCGTCTCGCTCACTTCGACGAGGGATTCAAGCTCCGCACGCTCTGACTCCCCCAATCTGCCCTCGTTATTCCGGTCCATCAATTCGGCCAATCGGCGGTCTGTCTTGGGCGGCAGCCGAAGCTCGCTGACGAATTCCACCCACTCGGCGGGTGCGGATACGACGCTCATATCGCGATTGTATCACGCAGGACGCATCGGGAACGGTCCCGCCCGCCTTTTCTTTGACGGGATTGCCCGCTGAAGTATAATCCCCGGCCCCTCGGCCTTTTGCGGAGATTCTGTCGATGGCAAGAGTTGAACTCGAAAAGGTCTCCAAGATCTATCCCGGCGGCGTCCGCGCCGTCAACGCCATCGACCTCTCCATCAAAGACCAGGAATTCATCGTCCTCGTCGGGCCCTCCGGCTGCGGCAAGAGCACGACGCTGCGCATGGTGGCGGGGCTGGAGGAAATCTCCGAAGGGGAGATCAAGATCGGCGAGCGCGTGGTCAACAACGTCCCGCCCAAGAGCCGCGACATCGCCATGGTGTTTCAGAACTACGCCCTGTACCCGCACATGTCGGTGTACAAGAACATGGCGTTCGGGCTGAAACTCCGCAAGATGCCTCGCCAGCAGATCCATCAGCGCGTGATGGAAGCCGCGAAAATCCTCGACATCGAGCACCTGCTGGAGCGCAAGCCCAAGGCCCTCTCGGGCGGGCAGCGCCAGCGCGTGGCGGTGGGGCGGGCGATCGTCCGGGAGCCGGCGGCGTTCCTCTTTGATGAGCCGTTGTCGAACCTCGATGCGAAGCTGCGCGTCACGACGCGGGCGGAGCTCAAGCGGCTGCACCAGCGGCTCAAGACCACCACGATCTACGTCACCCACGATCAGGAAGAGGCGATGACCCTCGGGGATCGCATCGTGGTCATGAAAGACGGGATCATCCACCAGAACGACACCCCGCTGAAGACCTACAGCTATCCCGTCAACCGCTTCGTCGCCGGCTTTATCGGCATGCCCCCGATGAACTTCTTCGACGGGGCCATCAAGATGGTCGATGGACGGCTGGCGTTCGAGGAAGGGAAGCTCAAGAACGCCCGGGTCGCGGGGTCCGAGGACAACGGAGATGGGAAGGGGGGGCACACCAAAGCGGCCTCTGCCCGCAAGGATTTGACGGCCCAGGACGAGCCCCTGGTGATGGTCGGCGAGTTGACCTTGCCCGGCGGGGGGTTTACCCTTCCCGTGCCGGACCATCTGCGGGACCGGCTCGCCGGCGCTGTCGGCAAGCACGTCGTGCTCGGGATTCGTCCCGAGCACTTCCACTTGAAGCCCGTCGACGGCGACGGGGACACGGCTATCGCGGTGCACTTGAACGTGGTCGAGCCACTCGGGAACGACATGGACGTCTACATGAGCACCAAGCTGCACGACCATGTCGTCGGTCGTGTGGAAGCGACGCAGGGATTGACGATGGATTCGAGTGCGACGGTGTTCGTCGACACGCGGAGAGTCCATTTTTTCGAACCCGGAGAGACCGGGATGAACCTGAGCCTGGACCGGGGCGCCGCCCCGGCAGCAAACGAGTCGGCCCATGCACTTGCATAACAACCATGCATAAGCATCGGGCCAACTTCGCCGGCATTTCCTCACCGCGAAACTGGTGGGGAGATGCGGGAGCGGGGAACGACGCCGCCCAAACCGGAGGGTTCCGGATGGGCGCGTAGCGCGTTTCCCCCGGCACAGGTTCGTCGTCGAGAAAATGGGTCGCCCGCGTGGTGACCTTTTTTGTTTTGGTCAGTGGTCCGTTGTCCGTTGTCCGTCGTTGCAACGGACAACTGACCACGGACAACTGACGTATTTCAGCAAAAGTGAATAGCGAGAGAGGACGCAAGACATCATGAACCAAGAATTAATCCGCATCGTCGACGGCATTGCGCGCGACAAAAACATCGAGCGCGAGCAGATCTACACCGACATCGAGCAGGCCATCGCGTCGGCCTTGCGGAAGCAGCACAACACGGAAGACACGACCGAGTTCAAGGTCACCCTCGAACGCGGCACGGGCGATATCCGCGCCTGGCGGAACGACGTTGAACTCCCACTGAGCAGCCTTGGCCGCATCGCGGCGCAGACGGCCAAGCAGGTCATGATCCAGCTCATTCGCCAGGACGAGCGCGGCAGCATTTACGAAGAGTACAAGGACCGCGTGGGCACGATCGCGACCGGTACGATCGCCCGCTTCGAGGGCGGCAGCATGATCGTCACGCTCGGTCGCTCCGAAGGCATCATGCCGCGATCCGAGCAGATTCCAGGCGAGAACCACGACCCCGGCGAGCGCGTCCAGGCACTGATCCTGGAGGTGCGTGACACGCCATCGGCCGTGCGGATCATCCTGTCGCGCAGCCATCCGGAGTTCATCAAGCGGCTGTTCGAGCGCGAGGTGCCGGAGGTCGGCGAGCGCACGATCGAGATCAAGGCGCTGGCGCGCGAGCCGGGCCACCGCACGAAGATCGCCGTCAGCTCGATCGACTCGAAGGTCGACGCCGTCGGCGCGTGCGTCGGCGTGCGCGGCAGCCGCATCAAGAACATCGTCGACGAGCTGGGCGGCGAGAAGATCGACATCGTCCGCTGGAACGAGTCGAGCCAGATCCTCATCGGCAACGCCCTCAAGCCCGCCGAGGTGACGGAAGTCGCCTTGTGCTTCGAGCTGGGTCGCGCGACGGTCGTGGTCAACGACGATCAGCTCAGCCTGGCGATCGGCAAGCGCGGGCAGAACGTGCGCTTGGCCGCGCGTCTGACCGGCTGGGACGTCGACATCATCACGCCGCCGGAATTTCAGGCGGGCGTGGCGCGTTTGGACCAGACGCTCAAGCAGGTCGAAGGCATCACGCAGGAGATGGTGGACAAGGTCGTGGCGCTGGGGCTGATCGACGTGCGCGACATCGAAGAGGTCGGCGCCGGCCCGCTGATGGAAGAGCTGGCGCTGGACGAGGAGACGGCCGAGCGGGTGATCACGCGGTGCTCGGAAGAGGCGAAGATCGTCGCGGTCGAGCAGGAAGAGAAGAAGAAGGTCGACGCCGCCAAGCGGATCGCCGACCGCGCCGCCTTGGAC
>JBAUGM010000607.1:0-2752 GCA_049679725.1 Tepidisphaeraceae bacterium | reverse complement strand
TGGCCTTCAAGCTGGCGCGCAAGGCCGAATCCCGCTGGCGGAAACTGAACGGCAGCGCCAAGCTGCAGGACCTGATCGACGGCGTCGTGTTCGTCGACGGAGAACGAATCGCCGCTTAAGCTGTCGCGGCCGTCCACAGCTTTTGGAAATAACTCTCGTGGCGGGCGTATCCCGGCTCTGTCCGATAATCCTTCGACGCGTGTGCGATACGTTGAGTGGCGGCACCGGCCCGCATGCATGATGGTCGAGCGTGCAACCATCGAGCGAAAATCTTAAGACTCCCGACCCCTTGATTGCCCCAGGCCGACGATGACGATCTTGCCGTCGGACTGGATCACGCCGTGGGCGGTCTCGTTCGTGCCGCCGAAGTCGACGGTGAATGCGCCGGAGAGGCCGAATCAAAGGTGGATGTCACCTTTTCTCCCTCACCTTTTCTCCCCCCCAACCACCAAACATGCAATAGATGGCTGACTTACCCGTTGAGATGGACCGAATAGTCATGAATAGCTTGTTCAATAGAACCCAAAGGTAAGTCGTCAGCATACGATGCTTTGAGATATACGAGAAACTGCCGAACGACGTCCACTTCGGCGGTAGTAAGCACCTGCTTGCGTCGCACTCCTCGATCTCGAAAAGCTGGCGTAGGACTAAGACTTCGTATGAGATCAGGAGCTAAGAAATCCGAAGCATAAAACTCTCTGGCTATTGCCGACATATAGGCAGGAAGAAAATACCGGAAGGCACGAAGGCTAAACGATGTTAGCGCTGCTGGATGGCTCCGCAATTCATGCAGCGAAATATCCGTCCACGGTCGATCGGAAAAGAAATCTGCTATCTCGGCGCGTTCGTCTTCCATGATTCCCTCGATTATCTCTTCATACGGCGGCGGCGCAACTATAGGGAATGTCGCCAAGATCAAATCGAGAAGAGAATTGTGGCCGTCCTTTAGCATTACGGCATGCAGCCTTTCTTTGTCTGAATGTCGATGCAATCACCGACGCGAGTGATGATTTGTTCGATCTGCTCCTGATGACCAGAATCACCGCCGGCGAAGCAAGTAAACTCTCGCGTAAAGCGTGCTCCCATGCAACCGCCATTTCGTTCACGAGTTTCCTTCAGCTCGGCACAGTTCATCGTCGAATTGCATTTATAGGGGCCCGCCCCCTTGCATTTTGTATCCACGTTGTCCGTAAGGCCGGCAAGCTGCTCTGGTGTGCAATCGCCACTGGCCCCGCACGATATGTCGTACTTGCCTCCTGGTATCGCCACGATCCGCGGTATCGGTTCTGGCTGACCCGGGTTACGCAATCTGGGTACTGGATCGTACATGTAGCCTGGTGGCGGAGGCCCCCAAATGTCGGTGTATGTTGGGGGCAGTTGCGGAAAGCCGTTTGGTGCTCGGTCGGGACAACAAGTTTGACGACCAGGTCCGGTTCCGGGCCGATTGACTGGCGGACGTGCAACCGGCGGGCGTACTGGAGCAGATCGTAATCCGAACGGGTCCTTAGAAACCAGGGGACTACTCCTAACGTGTTCGTACAGATTCATCCCGTCGACGTACCGAATCGCATAGGAATCCATTCGCGTGAATCGGCCGAGCGTAGGACTGTATTCGCGATTTCGGAAGTGGTACAGCCCGCTGTCGTAGTCAAACCGCCCGCCTTGGTGCAGGTACGCCCACGCCAGGTCGCTTCCGCCATCCGCATCGGCCGCGAAGTTCGCGTCCAGCACCGTTGCCTGCCCGTACGGGTCGTACTGGAACCGCTCCAGTACCGTCGCGTCGGATGACGCAACTACCGCAGTGACGTTGTAGTTCGCGTCCTGGACTGCGTAGTGCCGCACGTCCGTCGTCCCGCCCGTCGTCTCCGCGTGCAGCCGGGCCACGGCAAACTCGCTGTTGCTCGTCCCCGTTCGGCCAGCGATCACGATCTTCCCGTCCGACTGGATCATCAGCGTCTCGCCCTCTTCCGAGGTCGAGCCGAAGTCCACTGTGACCATGCCGTCCGTGTCGAACGTCGTGTCCAGCGCGCCGCTCGTCGTGAACCGCGCGACCAGCATGTCGGTGTCGCTCGTGCTCCCGACGACCACGATCCGCCCGGATGAGTCGAGGACCATGTCCTCGCCCTCGTCGCTGCCGCCGAAATCGACGGACGCCTTGCCGTCGGTGTCGAAGGTGGTGTCGAGCGAGCCGTTGGTATTGTACCGCGCGACGATCACGTCGCCGCCGGCCCCGCCCGCCCCGGCGATGTTGATCTTACCATTGGAGTCGATTGCCAGGGCGGAGGCCTCGTCCACGCCGCCGCCGAAGTCGGTGCTGACCTTCCCGTCCGTGTCGAACGACGTGTCCAGCGCCCCGGCCGTCGTCATCCGCATGAGCAGGATGTCCGTCGTCCCGCCTGTGCCGGTGCTATTCCCGGCCACGACGACCTTGCCATCGGACTGCAAGGCCAGGTGCATCCCGCGGTCTAACGTCCCGCCGAAGTTCTCCGTGTGGAAGCCGTCGGTGCTGAACGTTGTGTCCAGCGAGCCGTCAGCGATGAAGCGCGCCACCAGCACGTCCCCGCCCGCGACGCCGCTAACGACGATCTTTCCGTTGCCGTCGATGATGACGCCGAACCCCTCGACGTTGGCCAGCCCGCCGAAGTCGGTCTTGACCTCGCCGTCGGTGCTGAACGTCGTGTCCTGCGACCCGTCCGTGTTGTAGCGGCCGAGGATCAGGTCGCCGCCGCCCGAGCCGACGATGACGATCTTG
>JBAUGM010000606.1:0-14764 GCA_049679725.1 Tepidisphaeraceae bacterium | reverse complement strand
TCTCCCGGAGTACCAGGAGAAGGGACCAAAGAGCCTCACTCCCGCGTGATCGTCTCATCCAGATTCAGGATCGCTCGCGCCGCCAGCGTCCAGGCCGCGAACTCCGCCGGGGTCGTTCCCTTCGGCGTTTGATCGGCGACGAGCACGGCCACGTTCGCGTCCTCGCGCTGGAAGTCGGACCGCGCCTTGGCGAGCAGTTTCGTCAGGATCTCGATCTCGTCGGCGGCGGGGGCGCGCGATGTCGCGACGCGGAAGGCGCTGGCGAGGCGTGCCGCGTCGTCGGCCGACGTTTCCGATAGCGCCCGACGCGCTAACGCGCGCGAGAACTCCATCCATGCGGTGTCGTTCAGCAGGTTCAGCGCCTGCAGCGGCGTGTTCGACTTGATCCGCCTCGTGCAGGCCGAGATCGCATCGGGCGCATCGAAGCTCGCCAGGCTTGGGTGCAGCGAGTTGCGGAACGTGAACGTGTACATCCCCCGGCGGTAGCGGTCCTTCCCCGTGCTCGTGCGCCAGACGTGCTTCACCTGACCGAGGCCCATCACGCCCTCAGGGATCGGCGGGAAGACGCTGGGGCCGCCGATCTTGTCGTTGAGCAATCCGGAGGCGGAGAGGGCGACGTCGCGGACGATCTCGGCGTCGAGCCGCGTGCGTGATTGGCGGGCGAGCAGTTTGTTGTACGGGTCGACGTTGTCGAGGTCCGGCCGCGCGACCGACGACTGGCGATACGTCGCGGAGGTGACGACGAGCCGGTGGATGTGCTTCAGGCTCCACTTGCCGGCGATCAACTCTGTCGCGAGGTAATCGAGTAGCTCCGGGTTCGTCGGCGGCGTGCCCTGCGTGCCGAAGTCGTTCTCCGTTTCCACAAGTCCGCGACCGAAATACTGCTGCCAGATGCGATTCACGATCACACGCGCGGTCACGGGGTTTTCCGGATCGGTGATCCATTTGGCGAGGTCAAGCCGCGTCGGGTTTTTCTCGGCGACCTTCATCGCGTGCAGCACGCGCGGGACGCCGGGGGTGACGACGTCGCCGGGGCGGGTGAAGTCGCCCTTGATGAAGAGGTTGGTCGTGCGCGGGTCTTTCTTCCGCTCGGCGAGGACGAGCGTCGTGTCGCCTTCGGTCAACTGCTTCTGGATGCCGGCAAGGTCTTCAACCATCGCGCCGAAGTCGTTATCAACGGAGCGCAGCGCGTTTCGGACGCGCTCGTTCTGCTTCGCGTCACGTTTCTCGGCCGCGATGGCGATGGAGGCCCGCGTCTCGGGCCCGAACGTCGCCCGCTGCGCGTCCGTGAGCGTCGCTTCCCACGCGGCCACTTTCTGTTTGACCGCGCCCTCGAGTTGCGCGATGCGCTCGTTCAGCCGCGCGATCTCGTCGGGCTCGGTGACGCCGCCCACCTTCAGCTTCGGCTCTTCGGTGTTGTTGAAGAAGGCGAAGAACTCGTAGTACTCCTTCTGGCTGAAGGGGTCGAACTTGTGGTTGTGGCACTGCGCGCAGGCGAGCGTCTGGCCGAGGAAGACGGTGGAGGTCGTGGCGACACGATCGACGACGGCCTCGACGCGGAACTGCTCGGGGTCGATGCCGCCCTCGGTGTTGACCTGCGTGTTGCGGTGGAAGCCGGTGGCGATGCGCTGGTCGAGCGTGGCGTCGGGGAGCAGGTCGCCGGCGAGTTGCTCGGTCGTGAACTGATCGAACGGCATGTCGGCGTTCATCGCGTTGATGACCCAGTCGCGATAAGGCCAGATCGAGCGCGGGTAATCGTGCGAGTAGCCGTTGGAGTCGGCGTAGCGGGCGTTGTCGAGCCAGTGGCGCGCCTGCCGCTCGCCGAAGTGCGGGGAAGCAATGAGACGGTCGACCTGCCCGTGGTAGCCGTTCTCCGATCGGTCGGCGGCGAACCCTTCGACTTCGCTCAGGGTCGGCGGAAGACCGGTCAGATCGAGCGACGCGCGACGCAACAGCGTCTCACGCGACGCTTGGGGGGACGGCGCGATCTTGTCCTTCTCCAGCCGCGCGAGGATGAAGTGATCGATCGCGTTCCGCGGCCAACCCTTGTTCGCAACTTCCGGCACGGCAGGGCGGACGGGTTTGACGAACGCCCAGTGCTGTTGGCGCGCGACGTTGCCGCCCGCGTACTCTTCCGGCCACGTGGCGCCCTGGTCGATCCACTTCGCGATGACGGCGATTTGCTCGTCGGGAAGCGGATCCTTGTCGAGCGGCATCTGGTCTTCATCGCCTTCGCCGCGCAGGCGCTGGATCAGGAGCGATTTCGCCCCCTGGCCGGCGACGATCGACTTGCCCGATGTCCCGCCCTCCATCGCGAGGTTCTTCACGTCGAGGCGGAGGTGGCCCTTGCTCTTTTTCTCTCCATGGCACGAGACGCAGTGCTTCGCGAGGATCGGCTGGACGTCCTTGGCGAAGTCGACCGGCGCGTCCGCCGCGCGGGATGGCGCAGCAGTGACGTGTAGAGCGACGGTGGCAGCGAGGATTGGGATGAGCGTGCGCAAGCGAACGATGTCTCCACCTTCAGGACCAAGCGAGCATTGTATACATGATACAGATCTGTGGGCGAATTGTTCTATCGAGCCAGATTCGATGTGGGACTAATTTTCGCGCGCCCGGTGAAGCGCCGCCGCTTACGGCGGGCTCTTCTTCGTCGCGAGCGCGGAGGAAAACCCGCCGCAAGCGGCGGTGCTTCACGGGCGCGGAGGAGATTCCGACTTCTTCACGGTTCCCCGCGCATCCCGATCGCGCTGGCCGTGGCGTGGGTTTCGATGTGGCTGATGCTGACGTGCCAGCGGCAGATGCCCAACTCCTTTGCGATGCGTTTGCACTCGCCGGTGAGGAGGATCTTGGGTTGGCCGCTGGTTTCGCGGACGACTTCGACGTCGGTCCAGGCGATGCCGCCGCGCCAGCCGGTGCCGAGGACTTTCAGGACGGCTTCCTTGGCGGCGAATCGCCCGGCGAGGTGCTCGAAGTAACGCTTCTCGTTGAGCGCGCAGTACGCCTGTTCACCCGCGGTGTAGCAGCGGTCAAGGAAGTGCTGGCCGTGCTGCTCGACCAACCGCCGGATGCGGCTGGTTTCGACGATGTCAATGCCGTGGCCGAGGATGGGCATAGGTGGTTGAAGCACGAAATCCTAAGCACGAAGCACGAAACAAATACCAATGAAGAAAAGCGGCAACATCTCAAACGCCTCGTTTGAAGCTTTCTCCTTCGTGCTTTGAATTTGTTTCGTGCTTCGTGCTTAAGATTTCGTGCTCATCTCCTGCCGCGCTGGCTTGGTCGCCGGCGTCGCCTGCAACAACTCCGCTCCCTCCATCATCTGCGTGATCGGCTTGCCGTCGATGTCGGCGCTGGGCTTGATGTCGAGGAACGCGCAGGCGGTGGCGAACGTGTCTTCCGTGTTGATGACGAGATCCTTGAACGTCGTCAGGTCGAAGTTCCTGCGGATGCCCGGGCCGACGGCGATCCAGGGGATGTGGCGGCTGCGCGGGTCGTCCTTACCGTGCGACCGCGCCGCGCCGCCGTGGTCGGCGGAGAGGATGATCAGCGTCGAATCATACAGGCCGGTTTCCTTGAGCGTCGCGATCACCTGGCCGACGCCGGCGTCGATCTCTTCCATCGCGGCGATCTGCTTGGCCGATCCCCAGCCGATCGCGTGGCCCGCGCGATCGCCGCCGCCGAAGTGGACGAGCATGACCTGCGGGCGGTGATCCACGATCCCCTTCGCCGCGTTCTCGGCGACCTCGGCGTCGGTGTAGCTCTTCTTCGCCTCCGGCACGATCGCGTAGTCGACCGAGCCCGGCCGGCACAAGGCGATGAACTTCGATTTGCCCGTGGCCATCGCCGTGGTCAACCCGCGCTGTTTGGCGAGTTCGAAGATCGTCGGGACCTTGGGGTAGAACAGCTCTTCCTCGGGCACGTCCTTGTTGAAGTTGATGCCGTGTTTTTCGGGCGTGACGCCGGTCATCATGCTCGCGTGCGACGGGAGGGTCACCGACACCTCCGTCGTGCGCGCCCAGAACGTGAAGCTGCCGTCGGCCAGGAGCGCGCGGATGTTGGGCGTGTTGGCGCGGAGGACGACGTCGGGTCGCCCGCCGTCGATGCTGATGATCAGGACGCGATCCGCGTGCGGCGCGGGGGCGGTCGTCTGCGCGAGTGCCGGCGCGCAAAGCGCGAGGCCGGCGAGAATCAAGAGGATACGTCTCATATCGTTATCGAGAGTATACGCCTGGCGAAGCAGTGGCAAACGGACCGATCGCGACGGCGGTTGACACCCGTCAAAATCGTTCGATACTGCCCGTTTCCACACCCGAGGAGTGTCTACGTTGCAGTGCAAGCTTCCCGCCGTTGCCCTGTCGGTCGCGCTGGCGATTCCGCGCCTCGTTCTTGGCGCCGATCCCGCACCGGCGCCCGCGGCGGCGCCGATGCCCAATGACGAAGTCATCGCGCGCGTCGACGACCTCGCCATCACGATGGGCCAACTCCAGCAACCGCTCGTCGAGGCGTACGGGCTCAACGTCCTGCTCAACCTCGTCCAGCTTGAGTTGTCCAAGCAGGTGGCGGCCAACGCGAAGGTGACCGTCACCGAAGCGGACGTCGCCGCCGAGCGCGACCTGACGCTGGAGAAGATGTTCAAGGACGCGCCGAAAGAGGACTACGAGAACCTTTTCGAGCAGTTCCTCACGCAGCAGCGCAGCAGCCGGGCGGAGTTCGACATCGTGATGCGCGTGAACGCGAACCTGCGGAAGGTGGCCGAGCCGCTGATCGCGGGGAAGATTTCGGACGAGAACCTGAAGGAAGCGTTCAACGCGATGTACGGCGAGAAGGTGCAGGTCCGCCACATCCAGGCGTCGAACCTGCAGGAGATCCAGGAGGCGCGGCGGCGGATCGAGGCGGGCGAGCCGTTCGCGGCCGTCGCGCGGGAGGTGAGCCGCAACCCGCGCACGGCGGCGCTGGGCGGGATCCTGCCCGAGTTCAGCCGCGCCACCGCCGACCTCCCGCAGTCGCTGAAGGACGCGGCCTTCGCGCTCAAGCCGGGCGAGCTGTCGGACCCGGTCGAGGCGAAGGGCGCCTACCACCTCCTCATGCTCGAGAACCGGATCGCGCCGAAGGTCGTCAACTTCGAGGACGTGAAGGAATCCGTCCGCACCGAGCTGCACGAACGGGCCGTCCAGGAGACGGTCAAGCAACTGCGGCAGCAGATCGTCCAGCAGGCGCGCGAGAAGCTGAAGATCGAGCAGCCGGAGCTGAAGCGGCAGTTCCAGCAGATGACGGAGAAGAAGCAGCAGCCGTCGACGGTGAAGGACGCCGAGGGCATCCGCGGCGCGCTGAAGCGCGAGCGTGAGCGACTCGGCCTTCCCGTCGATGAACCGGACGGCGCGACGACGAAGCCGGCGAACGAGCCCATCGTTCCGTAACGACTCTTCTGATCCCCTCTCCCGGAGTACCGGTAGAAAGGGAAAGGCGTACAATCAACCTCCCATGAGTGACCAGCCTTTCAAGATCGACGTCTCCTCCCGCATCCAGCGGTTGCCGCCGTACCTGTTCGGCCGCATCAACAAGATGAAGTACGAGAAGCGCGTGGCGGGCGTCGACATCATCGACCTCGGCATGGGCAACCCGACCGACCCGACGCCCAAGTGCGTTGTCGACAAGCTCTCCGAAGCGTCGCTCGACCCGCGCAACCACCGCTACAGCGTGAGCAACGGCATCGCGGGGCTGCGCAAGGAGGTCGCGAAGAAGTACCGCGCCCGCTACGGCGTCGAACTCGACCCCGAGACCGAAGTCATCGCCACGATCGGCAGCAAGGAAGGCTTCAGCCACCTGTGCCTCGCGCTGCTCGGGCCGGGCGATACCGTCGTCGTCCCCGACCCCGCGTTCCCGATTCACATTTACGCCGTCGCCATGGCCGGCGCGAACGTGATCCGCGTGCCGCTCGGGAATGATCAGGCGTTTCTGGACAGCATCGAGCGGACGATCCAGGGCCTCTACCCGACGCCGAAGCTGCTGATCCTCAACTACCCGCACAACCCGACAGCGATGACGATCGACGCCGGCTTCTGGGAGCGCGCCATCGCCCTGTGCCGCCGGCACGGCGTCATGCTCATCAGCGACTTCGCCTACGGCGAGATCTGCTTCGACGGCTACCAGGCTCCCAGCCTCCTCGCCGCCGACGGCGCGAAGGACCTGGGCGTCGAATTCACGACGATGAGCAAGTCGTACAACATGGCCGGCTGGCGCGTGGGCTTCTGCTGCGGCAACGCGGAGATGGTCAAGGCGCTGGCGACGATCAAGGGGTACTACGACTACGGCATGTTCGCGCCGATCCAGATCGCCAGCGTCATCGCCATGCGCGAGTGCAACCAGACGCCGGGTGAGCAGGCGAAGATCTACGAAGAGCGCCGCGACGTCGTCTGCCGGGGCCTGGACAAGCTCGGCTGGACGTACGATCGGCCGCGCGCCAGCATGTTCGTCTGGGCGAAGATCAACGACAAACACTTCCAGGCGGACGAAGGGACGATCGAGTTCTGCCTGCGGATGATGGACGAGGCGGAGGTGGCGCTCGCGCCGGGCCGCGCCTTTGGCGAGAACGGCGAGAAGTTCGTCCGCATCGCGCTGGTGGAGAACGAGCACCGGCTGAAGCAAGCCATGGCGAACCTGGAGCGGGCCCTCGTGCCGCGCAAGCCGAAGCCAAAGCGGGAGAAAGCGAAGGCATAGCGCGGTTCCGCCGCTTGCGGCTTCGCGGACCATGTCGTGCCAGCACGTCACCTCCGGCGCGCGTCACGACATCGAGCGTGTGAATCTTCAGTGGCATGGGCGTCTCGCCCATGCATTCCTGTTCGAAATCGCGTGGGCGAGACGCCCATGCCACTAAAGATTCACAAACTCTGAGGGGAGTGTTACGACCCGAAGGATCTTGGGCGCGCGAACCACTTCCGACCCCGAGATCCCTCAGGTCGCCAAGGCTCCCATCGGGATGACGTGCGGTCGCATGATTGGCGCAACTGACAATCTCTTCGTCACCGCGAACTATCTCGAAGCCGCGCTGTGGGGCCTCATCGGCGTCGCCTTCCTCCTTCACGCGATCGTGAAGCGAAGCGGCGCGACGTCACTCGTCGCCGCCGTTGCGTTCTTCCTCTTCGCCCTCTCCGACGTCATCGAAACGAGAACGGGCGCCTGGTGGCGCCCGTGGTGGTTGCTCGTGCTGAAGGGGAGCTGCGTGGCCGTGTTTCTCGTGCTCCTGCTGCGCTACGCCGCGCGTAGGAAGCAGGCTACTCCTGATACGGCTCGTCCAGCAGTTTCCACCCGTCCTTCGCGTTGACCGGGGGGAGCTTGAACGCGTCATCGTTCAGTCCCGCGTTCGTCTTCACGTTCGTCAGGTCCGTCGTCTGACGGATCTGCCCGTTGCGGTCGAGCGTCTCGATGCGGCGCGGCATCTGGGCCTTGGGGTCGACCCAGACGTCGATGGAGGTGAACTTCCGTTCGAACTGCGTCTGCGGCCTGGGCTTCAGCCGGCCGTGGATCGTGCCGGCGGGGTCTTCGGGCGCGGCCGGGATGACCTCGACTTCGAACATTCCCTTCACATCCTCCTTGTCCTGCCCGATCGGCAGCGGGAACGGACCCTCACCGAGCTTCAACAGGTTGATCTTCTCGCCGGGCTTGAGCACCTGGCGGCGGGTGTTCTTCTGCTGGCGATGGTGCCGCTCCGTGAGCCAGCCGTCGTCAAGCAGGAACTCGATTTTCTCCTTCGTCGTCTTCGCGTCGGTCTTGCGCGTTTCGAAGATGATGTAGATTCGCGCATCGCCCTCAGATTCTTTCTGCAGGCGCAATGTGCCTTCGCGTGTGAAGGCGTCCTTCGTGAAATCGTCCATCTCGGTTAGCGCGACGTCGGCGGTGAAGTCCTTCAGTTCGTCACCCTGGCGGTCGAGCGCGTCGAGCACTTCGTCGATGGAGACGCCCGGCGCCGGAGGGAGTGCATTGCCGTTGGGATTCTGCGCCGGCGCGGGTGACTCCCCCGGCGCGGGGACCGGTGCTTGCGGTGTTTGCGACGTTTCCTGCGCTTTGGCGTCCGATGCCGCGCATCCGACCGCGCCGAACAGAACCGCCCACCCGATCACACATGATTTCATTGCATTCCTTTGCATCATCAGACACCCCGCTGCGCCGAAGGTCAGCCGGCGGGCGCGACACACTTTTCCAGCAGGCTGACAAGTTCGTGCAGATCCCGCACCGTCCGCCACGGCGCCGCTTCGAACGGTCGCGTCCGATCGTGGCTGATCCACACGGTCCGGATCTCCGCCGCCCGACCCGCCTCCACATCGTACTGGCCGTCGCCGACCATCCAAGCGTCGGCCCGGTCGATCCCGAGCCGCTCGCACGCGATGAGCAGGGGCCGCGGGTCGGGTTTGAACGGTCCGTCCTCGCGCGCGATGAGGGCGCCGAAGGAGAGGCCGTGCCGGGCGAGGACGGTCTGGACGCTGCCGCGGGTGTTGCGGGTGACCAGGGCCGTGCGGACGTTGTGCGTTGCGATCCACGCCATCAGCTCCGCGCACCCGCCGTTGAGCGTCGAGCACGTCGCGGCCTCGTCCTCGTGTCGCGCGAGGACGGCTTCCGCTTCGATTCGCTCGGCCTCGCCCATCTCCGCCATCACCTCGAGGATCGGGCTCGCGCCGATACCCATCTCGCGCTTGATCCGCGGGAAGTCGAGCATCGGCACGGTGAGGGTGCCGTCCATGTCGAGGAGCAGGGCGCGGGGGCGGAGAATTGGATCGGACGATTCCATCGCGGGCGATTGTAGTCCTTCGAGGCCCATCCTCCCTCTCCCCTTGTACTCATGGGGAGAGGGCGGGGGAGAGGGGCGGGCGGCGCGGGACGTCGATGAGCCGTTCGATTGCCGATTCGCGCGAGTCTTCGGAACTGACGATGCTCGAAGTCTCGCGCCGCTCGCCCCTCTCCCCAATCCTCTCCCCGGCGTACCGGGAAGAGGGAGGAAGGGGGCGCGCTTTCGTCCAGCTTGACACTCGCGCGCTACGCCCCTGTAATTCGTCGCGAATCCATGGCGGCCCCGCTCGTTCCCATCTTCGAGGTCGGCGACTACGACGCGCAGATCGCGCGCGCCGTGGAAGTCCTCAATGCCGGCGGCGTTGTCGTGTTGCCGACGGAGACGGTTTACGGCGCCGCAGGACGGCTGGACAAGCCACAGGCCGTTGCACGGCTCAACGCCATGCGCGGCGGCGCGGGCGAGAAGCCATTCACCGTCCACCTCGCCCACCGCGATGATGCGCGAATGTACATCGGCGACGTCAGCGAGGCGGGTGCCCGCCTGATGAAAAAACTCTGGCCCGGCCCCGTTGCACTGACGTTCGACGTCGCGCCGGAGGTG
This sequence comes from Tepidisphaeraceae bacterium, assembly GCA_049679725.1. Taxonomy (GTDB): domain Bacteria; phylum Planctomycetota; class Phycisphaerae; order Tepidisphaerales; family Tepidisphaeraceae; genus DASYWJ01. The sequence goes on along the minus strand of JBAUGM010000606.1, from coordinate 5,382 downwards.
CGTTCGGCCGCGGCCAAGCATGTCGGCGTGACGGAGTCAGCTCTCTACGAGAGCGGCACGATCACCCTGCGTTGCCCGGACCAGATCGTCGCCAACGACGTGATCGGCCGCGTGGCGGCGCCGATCGTCCTGACAGCGGCTACCCAACCGTCCGACGCGGCCAACGATCCCAACGTCGATTTCGTCCTCGATGCGGGGCCGACGAAATACTCCCGGCCGTCGACCATCCTCCGCGTGAAGGGCGACGCGTACGAGATCGTCCGCAGCGGCGTGTACGATGAGCGGATCATCGAGCGGCTGCTGCGCACGACGATCCTGTTCGTCTGCTCCGGCAACACCTGCCGCTCGCCGATGGCGGAGGCGATCGCCCGCAAGGTGATCGCGGAGCAGTTGCGCGTGGGCGAGGACGAGCTGGAGCAGAAGGGCATCATCGTGATGTCGGCGGGCAGTTACGCGATGCCCGGCGCGCGGGCCGCGACCCACGCCATCGATGCGCTGCAAGGCTACGCCGACCTCACGCGCCACCGCTCGCGCCCGCTGACCGTCGAGCTCATCCATCAGGCCGACGTCATCTTCACGATGAGCCGCAACCACAACGCGGCCGTCACCGCGCTGGTACCATCCGCTGTGGAGAAGACGCAGATGCTCGACCCGACGGGCGACATCGACGACCCGATCGGCGGCGACACGGCGCTGTACCAGAAGCTGGCCGGCGAGCTGCGCGCCCTGATCGAGAAGCAGTTGGCTGAGAAGATTCCCGTGCTCATTTGACGAGCGCGAGGCGCACGCGCCGCTAAGTGTTGAGAGGTCCCACGAATGAAGATCGCCCTCGCCTGCGACCATCGCGGGCACGAGACCAAGAAGCGCCTAGTCCCGTTGCTCAAGCAGCTCGGGCACGAGGTGCAGGATTTTGGCTGCGACGCGCCGGGCGCCTGCGACTACCCGGACTTCGCGTTCCCCGCGGGGAAGAGCATCGCGGAGGGGGCGAACGAGGTCGGCATCTTCCTCGACGGCAGCGGCATCGGCATGAGCATCGCGGCGAACAAGATCGCGGGCGTCCGCGCGGCGCTGGTTCACGACGAGTTCACGACGCGCCGCGCCCGCGAGCACAATCACTGCAACGTGCTGTGCCTCGGCACCGACCTGGTGGGCGAAGAGCAGATCCGCAACATCGTCACGATTTTCCTGAGCACGCCGTTCTCGGATGGACGGCACAGCGCGCGCGTCGCGAAGATCGCGGAGTTCGAGCGGACGCACTACGCCTGAGCGTGCGCCGCTCGCGGCTTCGCGGACGAACAGGCGCTGATCCGCGAAGCCGCAAGCGGCGAACCGCGCTACCCGATGGGAATCTCGCCGTTTTCGCGAGATACCGCAACCGCCCACCACAGGATCGCCAGGGACAAGAGTCGTCCCAGCAGCATCACCCCGGAGAGCACGAAGAGTCCCGCACCCGTCGTCGAGACGGGATTGTGTGAGAGGCCTACGTTGCTCGCCGCGCTGATGACGAGGAAAAGCAACCGGTCGGCAGGCTGACCGGACTCAAGGGCCAGGAGGCTGATCATCGCGGCGAGGACGAGCACGAAATACGCGGCGACCCACATGACCGCGATGCCGAAGACACGGCCCGGCGCATCGCCGCGCAGCGTCGCGCGGACGCCGGTGAAGAGGCGCGCCAGCGTGGTGAGTTTCACTCCACCCGCCGCCGCGCCCGACACGCCGCCCACCGCCATCAGCAGCATCAGCACCCAGTGGGCGGCTCGACTGTCGCCGATCGAAAACGGGAAGCCGAGCGTTCGGCTGTTGACGGACTGGGTGGATGCGTTGGTCAGCGCGGAACCCCAGTCGGGCGCTCCGTTCAGGAAGACCAGCGCGATGACGCCGACGAGATACCCGCCCGCCCACAGGATGAGGCACAGTCGAACGTACGGATGCATCGGCGTGCGGCGTCGGATTCCATGGGCAAGCGTGATCAGCACGGGAACGCCGAGTGCGCCGAGAATCGAGAGCGGAAGCAGAATGACATGGGTGCGCCAGTCTGTGGGTCCGGGCAGCGCGCCGATGGAAAGCCCGCTGTGCCCGAACGCGCTGACGGCCTGGAAAATCGATTCGAAAATGCCGCGTCCGTTCCACTGTCGCGTCAGCGCGACCGCGCCAACCACGATTGCGAACAGCTCAAGCGCGACGGCGCCAATGATGATCCCGCGCTGATGACAACCCGTCCCTGTAATGCGCGCCACCGCCATCCCACCCGCAATCAGCGCCAGCAGCGTCCCTGCGATGGTCAGCAGGAATGCCGCGATCTGCCCTGGCAATCGATATTCGTCCAGCGCGACGGTCTGCTGGAAACCGCTCAACGTCACCGCGTTCACGCTCGCGAAGAACGCGCGGTCGACCGACAACTCGTTCCCGCCGACCATCACGGCCGGGTGCCGCAAGACCATGAACCCGAGCAGCACGAGCAGGAAATACGTGCCGATGAAGCGCCATGCGGGCGACTCAGTTGCGCGCGCAGGCGCCGCTTCGAGCGGGAGCCCCGCCGACGTCGATCGCCCGCTCTCGTCGCGACGCTTCACTTGCTTAGGCCTGGTGCTTGTAGACGCGATCGGGGTCGAACGCCTTCGTCGCGATGATCTTCCAGTCGCCGCCGCCGGGCTCGTACTCGCGGAAGAAGCAGCTTCGGTATCCCTCGTGGCACGCGGCCACGATCTGCTCGACCTTGAAGAGCACGACGTCGCGATCGCAGTCGGTGAGGATCGTCTTCACGAGTTGGAAGTGCCCGCTCGTCTCCCCCTTGAGCGCGAGCCGCCCGCGGCTGCGGCTGTAGGTGTGGACCTTGCCCGTCGCGATCGTCTTTTCGATCGCCTCCCGGTTCATGTAGGCCATCATGAGGACCTGGCCGTTGGCGTGATCCTGCACGATGATGGGGATGAGGCCGTTGGCGTCGAACTTCAACTTGTCGAGCTGCGGATCGGGAGGCATGGGACCATTTTTCGGGCCCGCGGCGCGGGATGTCAAATCCGCTGTCGATTGCGGGGTACGATAGATGCGGATGAGCGCCGCGTGAAGGATCTCACGCCCCTCGCGTGCCTGAGCGCCACCTCGCCCCTGAGCGGCCTGGAGCTCCACGTCCAGCTCGCGCATCCCGACGGCCGCGCCAAGCGCTACCGCATCGCGATCGCGCCCGCGCGCGTCTTCGCCCTGCACAATGACGAAGTGCGGGTGATCGGCTACGACCTGAACACGTCCGGGGCGCACGCCTATCGCATCGTCGTGCGACCGGAGGGCTCGGCGCAGATCTACTTCGACTCACGCGAACTGGGCACGCTGAGCGGCGAGTGGATCGAGAATCCCGAGCCCGCGCATCACTTCATCGCCATCGGCAAGCCGTACGAAGGGGGCACGCTCACCGCGACGATCGAACGCGTGAGCTGCGACGCCCAAGGCCCGTTTCAGCCGTGAGCAGCCGCGAGGTTGCACAGGCGGCGTTTCACGGTGCGGTCACCATCGGGTTCGCTCGCTCAGCCCCGCACTCCGGGCAGCGGTCGGGCGACGCGCGCAGGTCGTAGCCGCAACCCGGGCAGAGGCCATGGTGTAGCCGGTGTCGCCGTCGCCACCGGCTCAGCAGCGCGATCAGCGGGGCGGGCAGCGCGAGCACCATTAGCAGCACGTAGGTGACGTGTACCTCGCTTGACCCTCCGCTCACCTTGCCGGCCGGGTCGGTGCCGACGTATCGCTTGACCGACAGTCCAAACTTCGCCAGCAGGTCGAACCCCACGACGCTGTCGGCGTGGGCCGGGCGGCTGTCGTACTCCCACACGACGTGCCGCGGGCCGCGGTCGGACGGGTCGAACTCCGCGTCCCGCAGCGCCGGATCGTGGAATCTCCGGCGGGTGGTGCCGACGAGCAGGATGCCATTTTCCGAGAGGACGGCGAACTCCCGCCGCGTGGCCGACGTGTAATCCAACTCGATCCGCACCACCTCGTCGGCGGTGAGCCAGGCCCGGCTGCGGCACCACATGACGGTGCCCACGACCAGCACGAAGAGCGAAATGGAGAGTAGTGTCCTGCCGAGAGCCCGCCTCACGCTGATATCCTACCCCCGCAATGTGCGGGCGCGGGCTCGCCGCACTCAGGGCAGCGATGCGGGGTAGCGCGAAGGTCGTAACCGCATGACTCGCAAAGGTTCGGCTTTCGGCGACGCTGATATCGTGAGATCATCCGCTGCAACCAGAACAGCGTCGCGACTCCACTGAGCACGGTCACCGGCCAAATCCTCAGCCCCACCGTCCACCCGTGCCCGATGCCGTCCGTGTTACCGTAGTACCGGGGGATTGGCGTTGGAGGAGAGTGACGAACGAGCCACCAGTCCCACGGGACCGACACCACCTCCGCCGGCAAACGGGCGTACTCCCACTGTGGTGGTCGCTTCTTCAAGTCAAATCGCAGGACGGACGCGTCTTCTTTGAGCGGGATAGTTACTCCTCCGTACGACACGAAGAGGCGCCCGTAACCCCAGTGCGCGTTCACGTTTCTCATCGTCCGTGACGGATCATGCCAAAACCGCTTGCCGATCGATACGCTGCCGGACTGTGGATGGATCATGAGGACCGCCGACGACACGAGCAGCACGGCCGACGCACCCGTGGCGAGGTAGAGAGCCAGACGTATCATGCGATCCCCTGGCTGGACGCCCCGCACTCCGGGCAGCGGTCGGGCGTGGCGCGGAGGTCGTAGCCGCACGCCGGGCAGGAGCCACGCTTCAGCCGTCGTAGTCGACGCCATGCGGCGTTCAGCCAGAGGAGCGGCAACGGCAGCGCGATTGGGAGGGCGGGCCAGAGTGGGTGGCTCGGCTGACCCGTACGCGACATCTGCCGGTTCGGGCCGCCGGTTGCGCTGAATCCTCCGATACTGAGCACTGCTGCTCGCATATCACCAGCGCGGTCTTGAGTTGCTCATCGATCCGGGGGCCTTGCCACCGATCCTCCAGAAACACGATGTCCTCTGCGAAGTAGCTGCGTACCCATAGCGTTGACACCGCCAACGCGAGCACAGAGCACGCCAATGCCATGAAGTTGAACAGCCGACGCTTCATCCCGCGGAGTCTTCCACGCCGCATGACCACTATTCTCTTGACCGGTTGGTGATCATGCCGCCGCGATTCTAGCGGTACGTTGACCGCCGTGCACATCGCGACGACGGGGGTTTTGCCATTGCCGTCCCAACCCGCAGACGCCCGGCGGTGCTCCATCGCTGTTGGGCGATGCACCGTTGCTGTTGAGCGATGGTCCATGGCTGTTGAGCGCTGGTCCGTCGCTGTTGAGCGCTGGCTCGCGGGGCGCCGCTCGTCCACGCCGTGCGCGGCGTCGCGGAGCGGTGCGTCTA
>JBAUGM010000605.1:0-6939 GCA_049679725.1 Tepidisphaeraceae bacterium | reverse complement strand
GGACAGCGCCGGCGCCGCGGCGTTCGCCGACGCGGTCAACCAGCACCTCGCCGTCAGCACCAATCGTCAGGTCAACGTCTACATCCACGGCTTCCGCACGAACTTCACCTGGGAGGTGGAGATGATGTCCAAGCTGTTTCACTGCTCCGGGCGGAGCGGCGCGATGGTCTGCTTCGCCTGGCCGGCGCGGCAGAATCTCCTGCTCTACGGGTCCGACGTCCGACGCGGGCGAGCGTCCGCCCACCACCTGGCCGACCTGATCGAACAGCTGGCAAAACATACGCAAGCGGAACGGATCAACGTCCTGTCCTACAGTGCCGGCGCCGCCGTCGCCTCCGAGGCGCTGGCGCAGCTCCGCGACCGCTATCCCGACGACGACCCGAAGATGCTGTCCCAGCGCCTGCGCATCGGCAGCGTGATCTACGCCGCCTCCGACATCGACCTGAATACCTTCGCCCGGACGCAGCTCGCCAAGGTCCAGGACCTGTCGCAGAACGTGGTCATCTACATCGCCCGCAACGACAGCGCGCTGGGGTTCGCCAACCTCTTCGCCGGCGCGTCGCGGCTGGGCCGGCCCAACCTCGCGGAGCTCCAGATCACGCGCGAGGAGTTGGAGGACGCGGCCAAGGACACACGCTTGCAGGTGATCGACGTGAGTGACGTCCCCGGCCTTCGATCGGCGGGCGGCGGGATGCGCGGGCACGGCTACTGGTACGGCAGCGACTGGGTGATGACCGACCTGCTGGCCAACTTCCGCTGGCAAGTCCCCGCCGCCGATCGCGGCCTGTACCGCAATGCGGGCGAGGCGCATTGGCGCTTCCCGAAGAACTACCCGCCGAAGGTGACCGACGCGGTGGTCCGGCTCGGCGTTCCACAGCAGGCAGGCGGCAATCAGTGCGCTGCCCTTGATCCCGCGTTCGCCCGGGACGAGCGCATCCCCGAGGGCGCGTCGATGAGCACCGGCCGCACCCCTGGGCGTGCCGTGGCCGAGACAGGCGATCGTTGATCACTCCTTTTTTTCCCGTTGACGAACGCGGCGTAAGCGACTCTCCTGCGAACTTCGACACAAGCACAGGGAAAGGCCTGACATCATGCGATCGTTACAGTCCACCAGCGGTCAGACGGGGCGAGCACGCGGCGGCCGCCGCCCTGACAACAGGAAAGTCTCACCCCTTCCCGGTTCGCTGCCGAAAGCGGCAAAGCGGAAGGCGGGCCGCACCGAAGCCGCGCAGGTCCCCGCCTTCATTCGCACCGTGGGCGTCACGCTGAACGACGACGATCGGGCGTACACGCGGCGCAAGCTGGCGATGAAGCTTGGGAAGTTCGAAACGGCGATCGAGCGCGTCAGCGTCCGCGTCAAGGACGTGAACGGTCCGCGCGGCGGCGTCGATCAGGTCTGCCGGGTCAAGGTGGTCCTGAGCGGTCTGCCGAGCGTGGTCTTCGAGAACAAGAACGCCTCCCTGCACGCCGCGATCGACGGCGCGCTGATCGGCGTGGAGCGGGCCGTTCGGCGAACGTTGCGGCGCCGGCGCATGAAGCCCCTCAGACGACCGGCATGAATCTCGGGCGGGCGTCCACGTCACATGCTGATGCGCCACCTGACTTCGAAGACGCCGACGACCTTGCGGTCGGGATCGAACACCGGATCGATGATGACCTGGTAGCCGAGCGTGAACTGGTTGTCGGGTGATACCTGGAGCCGGTAGAAGACCTCGGCGGCGAACTGATCATCCAGGTCGTCGTCGGATGGCTGCCCCCAACTGCCGGCGATGCCCATCACGTCGGACTCGGTGATGAGCCGGCCCTCCCAGCCGACGCCGGTGGAGATCATCTGATCGATGCCGTTGATGTTCCCCTTGCCGATGCCGTAGCGGAAGAACGGGATGAGGTGCGGACCCATGCGCTGGTCGAAGCTGAGATCGAAACCGGCATCATGCGGCGTGCCGGTGCTGTCGCCGGCGTCGCGATACCAGGCGGTGAAGCGGTAGTTGCCGCGGCCATATCCCTCCAGCGTTGGCGTGAAGCCGAGCTCCGCGGCGCTGAAGAGGTTGAAGTCCTCGAAGAAGGTGTCGAAGCCCGCTTCGGTCTTCTTTCCCTGCGCATCCTGGAATCCGGTCGAGACGTACCACTGGTCGCTGACCTTCGCGGTCAGGTTCGTCCCCAGCCCGTTGCTGGGAAACGCCCGCACGGGGAAGGACGAGAACGCCTGGTTCATGAAGTACTTGCTGTCGCTCTGCCAGTAGTTGCTGTTGTAGTAGTTCTCGGCGTCGATCTTTCCGATGCGCATGATCAGGTGATCGCCGCCGACGTGCTGCTGCCAGTACAGCTCCTTCATCGCCAGGTGCTGCTCGCCGAAGCCGTTGACGGTGCCCCATAGCGATCCGATCTCGGTGTCCAGCGCGGCGGGCGCGATCGAGGTGAAGAACTGGTGACGGTTCTCGGCGGCGAAGTAGAGATGGCCGCGGTTGGGATCGTCCTTTTCGCCCAGTAAGCGCCAGTCACCGAACAGATCGGCGTCACCACCGGCGGCATCGCGATCTCCGGGACCGCCGGTGGCGGCTTGGTAGACCACGGTATACGCGAAGCCGACCCTCAATCCGTACGGCTCGATCGCCTGATTGAAATCCTTCCAAAGCGGATCGATGAGGGAGACCGGGCCGTACTTGAGCAGGCCGGCGGGTCTTGCAGCGGCGTCGGCGAGGTCTCTGTCAATACTTTCGGGGGCCGTCGGGCCCAGCGAGAACGGCTCCGCCGGTTGCGTCGTGGCTTCCGAGGGTTGGGTCGCGGGTTCCTGTCCCCGCGCGATTGATCCGATCGAGAGCAGCGCGGCCGATGTCAGCGCCGCCACACGATGAACTTGAAGGCCTCCGCTCATTTGTCCTCCCTCACGCGGGCAGTTGGCGCGGGTCGGTCATGTTTGCCGGGCTGAGGAGATCATCAAGTTTCTCTTTCGTCAGCCAGCCCTTTTGAAGCACGAGGTCGTACACGCTTCCACCGCTGGCCAACGCTTCCTTTGCGATCGACGCCGACCGCTCATACCCAAGCACCGGGTTCAACGCCGTGACGAGGCCGATGCTGTTCTGCACGTAGTGACGGCATTGCTCCTCGTTCGCCTTGATCCCGTCGATGCAGCGGGCCGCGAGCGTCACGCACGCATTGCGAAAGATCATCAGGCCGTGCAGCAGGTCATAGGCGATGATCGGCTCGGCCATGTTCAGCTCGAGCTCGCTGGCCTCCGACGCCATGGAGATGGTGACGTCGTAGCCGATGATTTGGTAACAGACCTGGCTGACCATTTCGGGAATGACGGGATTGACCTTGCCCGGCATGATCGATGATCCGGGCTGCATGGGCGGAAGGTGAATCTCGTTCAAGCCGCAGCGCGGGCCCGATGAGAGCCAGCGCAGGTCGTTGCAGATCTTGGAGACCTGTACCGCCGCGCGCTTGAGGGTGGCCGCCATCTGCGCGAACGCGCCGGAGTCCTGCGTCGCTTCGACAAGGTTCCGGGATTTCTTCAACGGCAGCCCGGTCGCTTCGGCAAGACGGCGCGTCACGAGGTCGGCGTATCCCGGAGGGCTGTTGATGCCCGTCCCGATGGCGGTGGCGCCCATGTTCAGCTCATGAAACTCTTCGATTGAACGCCCCAGCGCTGACATCGCGGAGCCGATCATCCCCGCGTAGGCGCCGAACTCCTGGCCGAGCGTCATGGGCACGGCGTCCTGGTTCTCGGTGCGGCCCATCTTCAGGACGTGAGCAAACTCCTTCTCCTTGGCCTCGAGTGACGCGCGCAGCTCCCCCATCGCAGCCAGGGTGTCCTTCAGAGCGAAGATCACCGCAAGCTTGATGGCGGTTGGATAGGCGTCGTTGGTGGATTGCGAGCAGTTGACATGATCGTTGGGGTGCAGGTGCTTGTACTCGCCCTTGGCGTGACCCATCAGCTCCAGGCCGCGGTTGGCGATGACCTCGTTGGCGTTCATGTTAGTCGACGTGCCGGCGCCGCCCTGAAACATGTCCACGACGAACTGGTCGTGCAGCTTGCCCTGGAGGATCTCGTCGCACGCCTGGACGATCGCCTGCGCGATGCCGGGGTCGAGACACTTCAACTCGGCGTTCGCCTGCGCCGCGGCCTTCTTGACATAGGCGAGCGCGTTGACGAAATGCGCGAAGTTCCGCAACGGCACGCCGGAAATCGCGAAGTTCTCCAGCGCCCGCACCGTCTGCACGCCGTAGTAAGCGTTGTTGGGAAGCTCGCGCTCCCCCAGTGAATCGTGCTCGCTGCGGTAGGACGAGATCTGCGGCGCGGCTTCGGCCTGTTCAGCGAGCACGTCCGATGCGGCGCGCAACCGGTCGTTGATGCGCTGGGCCACCCGCGCCACGACCTTATAGAAGATCTCCGGCTTGGCCATCTTGACATCTTTGAGCGCGGCATGGGGCACCTGGAGCACGCTCGTCTGGGCGCCGCGCGCAAACGCGCTGGAGGAGTGGGCGCACTCGTCGAGCAGGATCCCTTCGGACACCATCGCGCCGTCGGTGAGGGTGGCCAGGTGCGTCTGCCGCCCGTGCAGGCCGCGGACCACTTCGACTTCGCCGTCCACGACGATCCCCAGCCATTGCCGCGGGGTCGATTCGTGGAAGAGGCATGCCCCCGCGTCGTAATCGACGACTTGGCCCTTCTCGACGATCGCCGCCAGTTCGCTCACGGGCACGCCCATCGCGCGGGCCGGAGCCTCCAGCTTTTCGATGACGTTGGTCATGGTGGCACCTCTCTGTGCTAGAAAAAGAGCTTCGCGATGACGAGGCCCGTCGTGACGGCCACGACGGTGGAAACCAATCCGGGGATCATGAACGAGTGATTGAGGACGTACTTGCCGATGCGCGTCGTTCCGCTTCGATCAAAGTTCACCGCGGCGATCAGCGTGCCGTACGTCGGGATGAAGAAGTATCCGTTGACGGCCGGGAACATGCCGGCGAGCGCCGCGGGAGCGATCCCCAGCGTGATTCCCAGCGGCATCAGCGTCTGCGTTGTCGCCGCCTGGCTGTAGAGCAGCATCGACGTCGCAAACAACCCCACGGAGAACATCGCCGGGTAGGCCTGAGCCATTTTCGAGAGGCCGCCGATGATGGTTGCCGGTCAGCGGCGCGGCCCAGCGACCGCCAGTGCGGTTTTCCACGTCATGGACGTGCTCCTTTCGGATGAAAACCGCCGAGTGAACGGACCCCCGCTGTCCCGTGGCAACGCGCCAGCGTGTGTGCTCGCGCGAAGACGAGCGGGCTCGTGCTCGTCCGTACAATCGTCAGATCCTGTACAGACTAACAAGCTCCTCGTGCCACCACTGCCAGAACATTTCTGTTCGCCAGTATCCAACGTCCGCTTTGCCGGTAAGGTGCCGTGACCGGCACATCGCATAACAAGGGCGTGAGATGGACGAGTATCTGTGGCCCGCCCGAAACGTGGCGGAGTATGCCTATTGCCCACGCCTGTTCTATTCATGGAGGTCGAGGGGATTCATCTTCCCAGCGCGGATACCGAACAGGGCGTCGCGGTTCACAAACGGGTCGATCGCGCAAGCGCCGAGCGGGCGGAGGACGATCCCGCCAAGCCGCACGTCGCGCGCAGCCTGACGTTGACGAGCAAGCTGCTCGGGCTGACCGCCACGCTGGACCTGGCGGAGATCAACGGAAAGACCGCGATCCCCGTCGAGTATCGCAAGGGTCGTCCTAAGCGCACGGAAAGCCCGGCGCCCGATGATCCCGGAGAAGACGAACCGCCGGCGCCCACGGTCGAGCCTTGGCCCACCGATCGGATTCAAGTCGGGCTTCAAGCCCTTCTCCTCGAGGAGGCTGGGTTCACCGTACCCGAAGCGATCATCTATTACGCCGCGGTGAAGCAGCGGCTGCGGGTTCCGGTGGACGCAGCGATGCGAACCGAGGCGCTGAAAACGTTGCGTGACGCGCAGGCGGCTGCAAGGGGGCCGCGACCGCTGCCGCTTATCAACGACTCACGTTGCGTGCGTTGCTCGCTTCAACCGATCTGCCTGCCTGATGAGATCAACCAGCAGCGCTTCGTCGCCGAAGCGCTCTCGCCGCGGAAGATCTGGCCGCCGCGGGACGAGTCGATCCATGTCGTCGCACAACAGGAAGGCACGCGGATCGGCATCAAAGGGATGGCGCTGAAGGTGACCGACAAGGACGGCCGGGTCACGCGCGAAGTCCCGCTGGCGAACCTGGAGAGCCTGGCGTTGCTGGGCGGCATTCAGATCTCGACTCAAGCGGTGCACGCGCTGTCAGACCGCGGAATCCCCATCGGGTATCTGTCATCAGCAGGGCGGCTCGTGGCGATGATCGATCCGCTGGATTCCGTCAGCGCCGCCATTCGCAAGGCCCAGGTCCGCGCGTGCGACGACCCCGGCCGATGTCTGGAACTCGCGAAGGCGATCGTCGCCGCCAAGATCATCAACCAGCGCGTGCTGCTCCAGCGCAACCATCGCGGACTGCCCGACCTTGTGCTGGAGGATCTGCTTGCCGAGGCCGATCGGGCGCGCGCCGCGACGGGGATCGACGTCGTCCGCGGCCACGTCCCGCCCGTCCCCGTGCTGTTGCCAGCGATGACGACCTTGCCGTCGGACTGCAACGCCAGGTGCAGCCCCCGGTCGAGCGTCCCGCCGAAGTCCTCCGTGTGGAACCCGTCCGTGCTGAACGTCGTGTCCAATGAGCCGTCGGCGTTGAAGCGCGCCACCAAGCACGTCCCCGCCCGCGACGCCGCTAACGACGATCTTTCCGTTGCCGTCGATGATGACGCCGAACCCCTCGAAGTTGGCCAGCCCGCCGAAGTCGGTCTTGACCTCGCCGTCGGTGCTGAACGTCGTGTCCTGCGACCCGTCCGTGTTGTAGCGGCCGAGGATCAGGTCGCCGCCGCCCGAGCCGACGATGACGATCTTG
>JBAUGM010000604.1:0-3447 GCA_049679725.1 Tepidisphaeraceae bacterium | reverse complement strand
GCTCAGACACCGGCGTGATCGGTCCGCGCGCGGCGCACGCGCGATCGGATCTGCACCATTCGACGCGCGCCTTCTGGTAGGGGTGAACCGTGCGCGATTCTCGTGACAATCGCGCACGACGATTCCGCGATCGCGCAAGAACGCCCGAAAAACGTACGCAAATAATCTTCGGAATTCCGGATTCGCCGTAAGTGCTTTTGCGCGATTGTCACGATATTCGCGCACGATTGGTAAGTTGGGGAGGGTCGGCGCGGCCGCGCGCCGGGCGTGATCAGAGCGTGCTTTCCTGCTTCACGATGATGTCGTACACGTCCTGCCCGGTCTGCGCCTGGTTGAGCGCCTGGCGGAACTTGTCGATCGTCATCAGCCGGCTGATGCGCGCCAGCGCGTGGATGTGGGGGCCGGTCTTGTCGGGCGGGGACGTCAGAAGCCAGATCAGCGTGACGGGGCGGCCATCGATCGCCTGGAAGTCGATGGGCGTGGCGGCCTTCCCGATGGCCATGACCAGGTCGGCGGTGCCGGTGCACTTGCCGTGCGGGATGGCCAGCCCGTTGCCGATGCCGGTCGTGCGCGTGGCCTCGCGGTCGAGGACCGAATCGAGCACCTTCTTGGGGTCGGTGATCGACTTGTTCTCCGCCAGCAGGTTGACCAGCTCGGCGATGGCGTCGGTCTTGACCGTCGCGGCCAGCGGGACCTTGATGTTCTCAGGCTTGAGGATGTCCGTCAGACGCATGTCACGTCACTCCGCGCGAGGCGATGACCGCCTTGGTTTTCCGGGATTGAATGCAAAGGGGGCAATGGTACCCGCGGGCAAAACAGGGGGCAATCGAAACACGTGATTGTCCGAACGTTAGCAAAAGGCAATCACATGCCCTCCCACGTCAGCGTTCGCTTATTGGGGCTTGGTGGCCACTTCAAAACCCCGGCCAGCCGACTTCTTCGGGATAAACCCGATGCCGAAGCAGACGGCCATCATGATCCAGAACCCCCAGAAGGCGGGGCTGGAGATGCTGTGGAAGTCCAGCGGGCCGTGGAACACCTTGTCCATGGGCCAGTCGGCGGGGCGCTTGTTGAAATACCAGTCGAGGCACAGCTTCAGGCCGATGACGATCACCAGCAGGTAGGCGGACATCTCGAAGCGCGGGAAGCGCTCGAGCAGCTTGATGAACATGACGGCGGCGAAGCGCATCAGGACCACGCCGAGCATTCCGCCGGTGATGACGACCCACAACTTGGGGTTGGGCGTGGCGGTCGAAGGGGGGATGAACGCCAGGGCGGCGAGGATCGAGTCGATGGCGAAGGCGATGTCGGTGAGCTCGATCACGATCACCGTCGGCCAGAACGCCGCCAGCGCGCGGGCGGGCCGGGCGTCGAACACGACCGGCGAGCGCTCGGCGATCTCCCGCTCGCGCTCGTCGGGCGTGAACTCCCTGCCCGATTCAGGGTCGTCGAGGATCGGGTGCCCATCGGGGCCGATGTGGATGTGGTCCGTTTCGTCGTGATTCTCGTCGAAGAAGAAGTGCTTCACCGCGACGTAGATCAGGTACCCGCCGCCCAGCAGCTTCATGATGGGCAGCTTGATGAGGATGGTGGCGGCGAAGATGGCGATGACGCGGAAGACGAACGCGCCGATCAGGCCGTAGGTCAGCGCCTGCTTCTGCCGGTGCTTGGGCAGCCGCTTGGCGAGCAGGCCGAGCACGAGGGCGTTGTCGATCGAGAGCAATCCCTCGAGGACGATGAGGAGTGCGACGACGGCGATGTCGGACGCCTCGACGCGTTGGCCGAGGAACTCGATCATGGAGAGGACGTTGGGATGGAACATCGGGTCAAGCATTGTGCGGGAAGTCTATGCAGCGAGGCGGCATTGCCAAATATAATCGGAGGCTCTTTGTTCTAGAATAGGCGGTCACGATTCTCGAAACATCCTGAACTGAGCGGTTGTCATCCTGAGGTACTCCGAAGGATCTGGCCCAATCGGGGGGGCCTCTCGTTTACGCTAGATCCTTCGGAGTACCTCAGGATGACAAGTGCGATCGACGTTCGAGATTCGTGCGCTCTTATTCAGCTCACGTCCCGAAAATGCGATCCCCCGCGTCGCCCAGGCCGGGGAGGATGTAACCCTTGTCGTTCAGCTCGCGGTCGATGGCGGCGCAATAGATCGGCACATCGGGGTGATGGCGGTGCAGCGCGGTGATCCCTTCCGGCGAGGCGACGAGGCAGACGAATTTCATGCTCACGACCCCCGCGTTCTTCAGGAACGACACCGCCGCCGACCCGCTGCCGCCCGTGGCGAGCATGGGGTCGATGAGCAGCACCTCCGTCGACGCGATGTCCGGCGGGAGCTTCTGATAGTACGAGACCGGTTCGAGCGTCTTCTCATCCCGGTACACGCCCAAATGTCCCAGCCGCGCGTCGGGCAGGAGCTTAAGCACCCCGTCGGCCATGCCCAGCCCCGCGCGGAGGATGGGGACGAGCGTGACCTGCCGCGCGAGCACGCGCCCGGTCGTACGTTCCAGGGGCGTCTGCACCGGCTTGGGGGTCGTGGGCCAGTCGCGCGTCACCTCGTACACCATCAGCCCCGCGATCTCGTCGAGCAGCGCGCGGAACTTGCGGTGGTCGGTGCTGAAGTCGCGCAGCTCCGTCAGCTTCGTCTGCACCACGGGATGATCGATGACGATGACGTTTGTCATGGCTGCCGGCCGGGGCGGTATTGTATTCGCCGCCGCGGGGAAGGACAGTTCGGACGCCGGCCGCCGAGGCGACGGCTCGTAGTGCCGCCATCCATCAGGTCTGTTAAGGTAGAGCAACATTTGAATCGGGAGGATCATGGGACCGATGGGGATCGAACGCCTGGCCGCACTCATGTTTCTGGCGATATGTCTCGCGCGGGAAGGGCTGTTCGGGCAGTCTCAGCGGTCGAGCATTTTTGACGAAGACTTCTCTCCGTCCAACGAACGCAAGACCGCTCAGCCAGATGTTGTCGCGACGCCCGCGCCCGCGCGAAGGCCCGTCCCGCGGCCGGAGGAGATCGCTGCGGTGCGTCCGGTTCTGCTTGAGGTCTACGGCCGCGAGTTTGCTGACGTTACGACCGCGGGCAGGAATCAATTGGCTAGGAAGCTCTACGAGGTTGCGCAGACGACAAGCGATGCACCCGTCGATCGGTTCGCGTTGCTATCCGAGGCGCACGAACTCGCGGCGGAGGCGGGCGACGCGAAGCTCGTGATGGATGTCGCGGCCACGACCGCACAAGAATTCGACGTGAACGCGGCGCCGATGAACGCCGCGATGCTTCAGCGCTGCAGCAGCGACAAAGCGGCGTCGCCCGCGGAGGTCGAGAACCTGGCCCAGATCGCCATCGTCGGGGCGGAAGCGGCGCTCGACGGCGGCGACGTGACGAGCGGCGAAACAATGCTGAAGATCGCCGAGGCGGCGGCGTCACGTTCGCAG
>JBAUGM010000603.1:0-7560 GCA_049679725.1 Tepidisphaeraceae bacterium | reverse complement strand
TCACGCTGGCGGAAACTGAACGGCAGCGCCAAGCTGCAGGACCTGATCGACGGCGTCGTGTTCGTCGACGGAGAACGAATCGCCGCTTAAGCTGTCGCCGCCGTCCACAGCTTTTGGAAATAACTCTGCAGTCAAGAATTCGTTGCAATGCTCCCGCCGCGCGGCCCAGTGTGGGGTTTGAGCCACTAGAAAGCCGCACTCTATTTGCCGCAACATTGGTTTATTCGGGCGACGGGGACGCCACTCAAGAGTCTCGTGAGTACTACGCCTCGGGTATTTCCATCGCAGATGTCCAAGGAAATCCGAACGCCGACATTGCGAATACCCAAGTCAATTTCGACGTTACCGGCTTACCCGCACACACCCATGTCCAAGTCGTTGCTCACGTTCACTACATGCAGTTGACCGGCGATGGCGTGGATACCGAAAGCATGACGATATCTGTCGCCGGCTCGACGGTCAGCGGAACTGTCATTGATGAGTTCATAGGTGGCTACTTCGATCAAATTGAAGTAAGCGCGCAACACGATGCGACAAGCGCAACGGTGACTCTCTCAACCGCAGATTGGGAGACTTCGTCCGGCGAGTACTATTATATCGATCACTTTGAGGTGTCGGTCGATACCACTGTCGTTACGGTGGCCGCTGTCGACGGTACGGCAACGGAGCCCGGTGCGGGTTCAAGTGCGACCGACCTTGGAACATTTCGAATCTCGCGGACTGGAATGAGTTTGGCGGGCGCTGTTACCGTAAATTATTCGATGAGTGGTGCGCCGTTGAATGGAACGGACTACTCAACTCTTTCCGGAACCGCAACCATCCCCGCGAATCTAAGCTACGTCGACGTCACCGTTACTCCTCTGGCCGACTCCGTAGGTGGAGAGGAGGACGCCGGCATCACGATGACGATAGGTGCCGGCAGTGACTATGAGGTCGGTACGGCATCGTCAGCGATTGTCGAGCTGATACAGAAGGAGACTATCGGTGGGACCCCTACAACGATCACTGTAGGTGCCGCTGCGAGTGCTACTGGTATAAGCGATGTAACGCACGTCGCCCCGAACAGCAACAACGCTCAGGCTCTTTCTTATAAGATCAAAGGGTCGCCAACCGGCCAGGGCGCTGCTGCGGTTGCGGCACTCGCCGGGGGTTCCTTGACGCTTACTGGTCAGACTCTTCTTCCGACCAATGGGATTACCAACGTTACGTTTACATGGACAGCAGGGACGGCAGGCGCCCCCCCTGCAAACGGTTGGAATTTCGCGGTGACACTTGAGTGCGTCACTGATCCTAGTCTGACATGTACGATCATCATCACGGTGAAGTAGCTTCCGAACCCAGCTTGGCGGTTCCGCAGAGTCCGTCGCCGGGCGCAAAGCAGCCGGCCGCGAAGCGGTCGGAAGGCCGTTCTCGCACGAGGCGGGTCCTATTCGTCAGCGCAAGCGTTGTATTCGCACTTTCTGTCGCAAGCTGGGCCTTGAGTGTCTTTTACAGTGCATCCATTGGATATACGTGGACGAATCAGTCGCAGATCGGTGCCTCGATAGTCGAGCCAGGGCATTTGTTCGTCGTCATCTGTGGGCCACTTGATCCGAGGTATGGCGGTCGTGCCTGGAGAATGCAGCCCGCTGGCTGGTTCTTCGAGCTGTGGCGATTTCATTCTTACGGCCTTAACGGGCGTTCCCCGTATAGCCAGAATCGATCGTGGCTCGGGTCTGCGATCCTGCTCGTCGAACCGCCGCAACATCCGCGGCGGGAACTGCAATTCGATATTCCGACGTGGATGCCCCTGCTGCTTTCGTCGCTCGTGGTTGCGCTCCTGACCTTCGGCGAGCATCGACGACGACGCCTCGTTCGAGCGCGGGCGGCGGCAGGACTTTGTCGAACCTGCGGGTATGACGTGCGTGCAAGTTCCGATACGTGTCCCGAATGCGGATCGCCCAAACCGGGGCAAGCCGCGGCCGAGAGATTCACGTTTCCGCCGCATCCTTGAAAATTCGATCACCCTCCCCACAATACCCCCGCTCGCGCGCGGGCCGCCCCGCGCAGCGAAACGCAAGTTACTTCTGAGCAAGGATTTCACGCGTGCGGAAACTGCTGGTCGCCAACCGGAGCGAAATCGCCACGCGCGTGTTCCGGGCGGCCACCGAACTGGGGCTCGAAACCGTCGCGGTTTACACCTACGAGGACCGCTTCTCGCTGCACCGGTTCAAGGCGGATGAGTCGTATCTCATCGGCCCGGCCGAGGGCGGGGAGCCGGTCAAGGGTTACCTCAACATCGAGAACATCGTCGCCGTCGCCAGGGAGCACGGCGTCGATGCGATCCATCCCGGGTACGGGTTCCTGTCGGAGAATGCCGAGTTGGCGCGGCAGTGCGAGCGCAACGGGATCACGTTCATCGGTCCCACCGCGCACCTGCTCGAAGCGTTCGGCGACAAAACCGCAGCCAAGCACATCGCGACGAAGGCGGGCGTGCCCACCGTCCCCGGGACGGAGCACGGCCTCACCTCCACCGCGGAGGTGAAGAAGGCCGCGAAGGAGATCGGCTACCCCGTCATCATCAAAGCGAGCTTCGGCGGCGGCGGGCGCGGGATGCGCGTGGTGAAGAACGCCGAAGAGCTGCCTGGCAAGCTCGAAGAAGCGCAGCGCGAAGCGGGCGCGGCATTCGGCCGGCCGGAGGTCTTCGTCGAGCGCTACATCGCCCGCGCGAAGCACATCGAGGTCCAGATCCTGGCTGACACGCACGGCAACCTCGTGCACCTGTGGGAGCGCGACTGCTCCGTCCAGCGCCGCCACCAGAAGGTCGTCGAAGTCGCCCCCAGCATCGACCTCCCCCGCGGCTTGCGCGAGCGCATCTGCGACGCCGCGGTCAAGCTGTGCAAGACCGCGAACTACCGCAATGCCGGCACGGTCGAGTTTCTCGTCGACGATGACAGCGTGGAGACGGGGGGCGAGTTCTACTTCATCGAGGTCAACCCGCGCATCCAGGTCGAGCACACCGTCACCGAGGTCGTGACGGGCGTCGACATCGTCAAGAGCCAGATCCTGATCGCGCAGGGTCACAAGCTGCACGCGGCGCCGGTCAACGTGCCCGAGCAAAGCGAGATCGAGACCAGCGGCTACGCCATTCAGTGCCGCATCACGACCGAAGACCCGGAGAACAGTTTTATTCCCGACTATGGCCGGCTGACGACGTATCGCAGCGCGGGCGGGTTCGCGATTCGGTTGGACGGCGGCAACGGGTTCGCCGGGGCGATCATCACGCCCTACTTCGACTCGCTGCTGGTCAAGCTGACGAGCTGGGGCGTGACGTTCGAGGAGGCGGTGAAGCGGACGGACCGCGCGCTGCGCGAGTTCCGCATCCGCGGCGTGAAGACGAATATCCCGTTCCTCGAAAACCTGATCCTGCACCCCACCTTCGCCGCGGGTGATGCGACGACGACGTTCATCGACTCGACGCCGGAGCTGTTCCGCTTCCGCCCGAAGCGCGACCGCGCGACGAAGATCCTGTCGTACCTCAGCGAGGTGATCGTCAATGGCCGATCCGACGTGAAGGGCAAGTTCGACCCGAAGCGCGAGTTCGACGAGCCGAAGGTCCCCGCCTACGTCCACGGCACGCCGCCGCCGCTGGGATTGCGCCACAAGCTGCTGGACATGGGGCCGGTGAAGTTCTGCCAGTGGGTGCGGAAGCAAAAGCCGTTGCTGTTCACCGATACGACGATGCGCGACGCGCACCAGTCGCTGCTGGCGACGCGCGTGCGGACCTTCGACCTGCTGAAAGTGGCCGAATCGGTGGCGCATCGCACGCCGAACCTGTTCAGCCTCGAGATGTGGGGCGGCGCGACGTTCGACACGTCGATGCGTTTCTGCCAGGAAGACCCGTGGGACCGGCTCGATCAGCTCCGCGCCCGCGTGCCGAACATCCCCTTCCAGATGCTGCTCCGCGCGAGCAATGCTGTCGGCTACACGAACTACCCGGACAACGTCGTCCGCGAGTTCACGAAGTGCGCCGCCGAGCACGGGATCGACGTGTTCCGCATCTTCGACTCGCTCAACTGGGTCGAGAATATGAAGGTCGCGGTCGAGACCGTTCGCGACAAGACCGATGCGCTGTGCGAAGCGGCCATCTGCTACACGGGCGATATCCTCGACCCCAAGCGCACGAAGTACAGCCTGAAGTACTACGTGAAGATGGCCAAAGAGCTGGTCAAGATGGGGACGCACATTCTGGGCATCAAGGACATGGCCGGGCTGTGCAAGCCGTACGCGGCGTACGCGCTGGTGAAGGCGCTTCGCGACGAGATCGACATCCCGATCCACTTCCACACGCACGACACCGCGGGCGTGCAGGCGGGTTCGATCCTCCGCGCCGCCGATGCGGGCGTCGACATCGCGGATGCGGCCATCGCGTCGATGAGCGGGATGACGAGCCAGCCGAACCTCAACTCGCTCGTCGCCGCGCTGCGGCACACGCCGCGCGACTCGGGCCTGGACATCGACGCCCTGGCGGAGATGAGCGCGTACTGGGAAGCCGTTCGCGGGTTTTATTACCCCTTCGAAGAGGGGATGAAAGCCCCCACCGACGAGGTCTACCTGCACGAAATGCCCGGCGGGCAGTACACGAACCTGCGCCAGCAGGCCAAGAGCCTGCACCTGGAAGACCGCTGGCCCGAGATCGCGCGGATGTATGCCGCGGTCAACGAGTTGTTCGGCGACATCGTGAAGGTCACGCCGTCGAGCAAGGTCGTCGGCGACATGGCGCTGTACATGGTGACGAACGGGCTCACGCCGATGGACGTGCTCGACCCGAGCAAGAAGCACAACTTCCCGCGCAGCGTCGTCGAGATGATGCAGGGCCAACTCGGCTTCCCCGACGACGGCTGGCCGAAGGTGCTGCAGAAGATCATCCTGAATTCCGCCGGCGTGGAAGCAATCAAGGGCCGGCCGGGCGCGAAGATGCCGAAGGTCGACTTCGACGCGACGAAGAAGGAGCTGACGTCGAAGATCGGCGGCGACGTGCGCGACGTCGACGTGCAGAGCTACCTGATGTATCCGCAGGTGTTTTTGGATTACCAGAAGCACGTACACGCGTACGACAACACCAGCGTCCTTCCGACGCCCGCGTTCCTCTACGGCCTGGGCGCGGGCGACGAGATCAACGTCGAGATCGAGCCCGGCAAGACGCTGATCGTCAAATACCTGACCACGGGTGATCCGCGCGACGACGGGATGCGCACCGTCTTCTTCGAGCTGAACGGCCAACCCCGTGAAGTGCTGATCGCCGACCGCTCGCTGGAAGCGAGCCTTCACAAGCACCCCAAGGCCGACGCGGAGGACGCCAACCACGTCCCCGCCCCCATGCCCGGCAAGGTGAGCAGCGTCGCCGTGAAGAAGGGCCAGGCCGTCAAGGAAGGCGAACGGCTGCTGTCGATCGAAGCGATGAAGATGGAAACCGCCGTCTACTGCCCGCGCGAGGCGAAGGTGGCGGACGTGCTGGTGAAGGCGGGATCAACGGTGGCGGCGGGGGATTTGCTGATCGTGTTGGAAGGGTAGTTCGAGACGGATCGACATGAGGTCAGAGCACGTCATCCTGAGGTACTCCGAAGGATCTCGGGTGGGCGAGCGACCTCGAAGATCGAGATCCTTCGGAGTACCTCAGGATGACGTTGCGCGAGGCACGCGATAATGCCGCAAACCTCGTTTGACCTCGCGCTGCTCCGCTCCTCGATCAAGCCCTTCCGCCTGCACTGGTTCCCGCGCCTCCGCAGCACGAACGACCACGCCGCCGTTCTCCGCAAGCGCGGCGAGCTGTACGCCCCCGCGATGGTTCTGACCGGCCACCAGCTCGCCGGCCGGGGCCGGGGGGCGCACCGGTGGTGGTCGGGGCCGGGTTGTTTGACCGTCACGTTCGTCCTGCCGATCGAGTCGCACCTCTCGCCGCACCAGATCCCGCTGCTGGCGGGGCTCGCGGTCCGCAACGCCGCGGCGGAGATCGCCGGCGACCAGCGCGTCGCGCTGAAGTGGCCCAACGACGTGCTGTACGAAGGCCGCAAACTCGCGGGGCTGCTGTGCGAGCGCGTACACAAGGCCGATCTCGTCGGCCTCGGGCTGAACGTGAACGTCGATCCGCGCAAGGCCCCCGCCGCCCTGCGCGACACCATCACCTCGCTCTCCGCCATCGTCGGCCGGTCACACGAAGAAAAAGGGGTCAGCGAAGAAAAAGGGGTCAGCGAAGAAAAAGGGGTCAGGACCTTTTTTCACAAAAGGGTCCTGACCCCTTTTCGGAGGCTGACCCCTTTTCCGAGGCTCGACATGACTGATGCCCTCGCGACCGTCGCGCGACACCTGCGGACGACGCTCCTCCACCGCGACGAGCGGCTCTTCGCGCAGTCGCTGCACGAGTATGATGCGCACCATGCGTTGGTCGGCCGACGCGTCACGGTCATCAACAACGGTGAAGGCGCTGCGGCTACCGGTCGCTGCGAGGGACTCGACTCCACGGGCCGACTGCTCCTGCGCGAACGCAAGACCCTCCACCGCGTCGTCGCGGGACAGGTGCGGCTGGCATGACCACTGCGCGCTGGTGCGCCCTGATCCTCGGCCTGATCCTCGCGGCCTACTGGTCGCGCGTGATCCGCATGGTGATCAAGGCGCGCCGCCGCACCGGCCGCGGCGCGAACTTCGTCCCGCCCGAGCCGCTGGGCCGCGCGATCCGCATCGTGTGGTATCCGCTCGTCGTCGCGTGGATCGCGCACCCGTTCGTCAGCGCGTACAAGAAGCGTCCGCCGGCGATGCTCGCCCCGCTCGTACACAGCGACGCGCTCGCCATCGCCGGCGTCGTCCTCGCCGCCGCCGCGCTGGCGGGGAGCATCGTCTGCTGGCGGCGCATGGGAAGATCGTGGCGGATGGGCATCGATCCGAGCGAGAAGACGCAGCTCATCGTCACGGGGCCGTACGCGTACGTGCGTCACCCGATCTACGCCCTCTCGTCGCTGCTGATGATCGCGAGCGTGATGACGATTCCGAGTCCGTCGATGATCTCGCTCGCGATCGTCCACCTCGCCTGCCTGCAATGGGAAGCCCGCCGCGAAGAGCAACACCTGCTCGCGACGAGCGGCGAGCAATACGCCGCGTACCGCGAGAGAGTCGGCCGATTCCTGCCGCGCATATTCGGAAGTCGAGAAGGTTGAATCGGGGAGGGGTGCGCCCTCCCTCTCCCACGGTACTCCGGGGGAGAGGGCAGGGGAGAGGGGCGAGCGATGTGAGACGACGATGACCCGTCGATTCGAAAGTAGACATCGGTCTGCGAATCGACTGCCGCTTGATGTCCAGCGCACCTCGCGGGTGTAACTTCTGTTTGTGGCCGATCGATCGTGAAATGTCATCCTGATGTACTCCGAAGGATCTCGGGCTCACGGTGCTCTCGATCCCGAGATCCTTCGGAGTACCTCAGGATGACAAGCTGGCGCGGCCACAAAGATGAGTTGCACCCACCTCAAAGGGGTGATGACAAGCGAATTGCAATCCCGACTGAGGGACGTAACCTGTCGTTGTTTGCCG
>JBAUGM010000602.1:0-7154 GCA_049679725.1 Tepidisphaeraceae bacterium | reverse complement strand
CCCGCGGGTCGTCCGCCACGCAAGACGCGGCCAATGAGCTGCCAGACCCCACCGTGGGGATATCGTCTCTCCTGCATGTGAGTTCAATCACGTTTCGTCCACTCCCAGCGCGCGGATTCGCGCGCGTTCCATGGCCGCCGGTCCGCTCACGGGACGTGATGTCAAGCGTCGATAGAGAATCCCGGCGCGGGTACGTTTCCGAGCGAGTTGGCGTTATGCTCCCCGCCCCGCGCGCGGCGATGAAGATTTCTGATTGCCAAAGACCGCGCGTGATGCTGATCGGTGTCCTAGGATAGAGTCGGGTTGTTCGCGCCGCGTCTGTGTGATCGGCGGGCCCGCCTGCACGAGTTTCTCCGCCGCAGCGGCCGGACCGTATAGCACGATGACCCAGACCACTCTCCCCGCGTTCTCCCTGCTCCCGTCCGAATCCCCGACGAGCGACCACAACAGCAGCAGTAACGACGCCCACGCAACCGTACCCGCCAGCATCGCCGATGCGCCGATGTCGCGCGCACAGCGCCTGACGCTCCTGTGCGCCGTGCTCCTCCCGCTGATCGGGCTCGGGCTGGCGATCGGCTTCCTCTGGGGCCGCGGGATCACGTGGCTGGAGCTGGGGTTGTTCCTCGCGATGTACGTCGTCAGCGCGGGCGGCATCACGATCGGCTTCCACCGGTTGTTCACGCACTCGTCGTTCGAGACGCCGCGGCTGCTTCGCGTGCTCTTCGCCATCGCCGGGTCGATGGCGGTGCAGGGTCCGCTGCTGACGTGGGTAGCCGTGCACCGCAAGCACCACCAGCACAGCGATCACGACGACGACCCGCACTCCCCGCATGCGCACGGCGGCGGCATCGTCGGGATGCTCAAAGGCATGTGGCACGCGCACGTCGGTTGGGTGTTCGAACCCAAGCCGCAGGGGCTGGCGCGTTACGTGAAAGACCTGATCGACGACCGCGTCGTCCTCGCGGTCGACAAGCTCTTCCCGTTATGGGTTGCGCTGGGTTTGGCGATCCCGGCCGTCATCGCGGGCATCGTCACGCAGAGCTGGACGGGCGCGCTGCTCGGCTTCGTGTGGGGTGGGCTGGTTCGCGTGTTCATGGTTCACCACGTGACCTGGAGCATCAACTCCGTCTGCCACGTCTGGGGCACCCGCCCGTTCAAGAGCCACGACCAGAGCACCAACAACCTCGTCTTCGGCATCATGGCCCTGGGCGAGGGGTGGCATAACAACCACCACGCCTTCCCGACCTCCGCCAGGCACGGCCTGCGCTGGTATCAGTTCGACGCGAGCTACGTCTTCATCCGCTGCTTGAGCGTTATGGGGCTCGCGCGCAACGTGCGCGTACCGTCGAAGGAACGGATCGCGTCGAAGCTGCGCGAGGCGTGATCCGCGATCCGCATCTTGCTGTTTCCGCCGCTTGCGGCTTCGCGAATCGACACGCCTTCGTCCGCGAAGCCGCAAGCGGTGGACTCTGCACGTCTAAACCTCACCTCTAAAGCTAAAGCCATCTATCCGGTTTATCCCAAAAATTCATCCTCCGGGCTTTGGGCGACGATGGTTTCGACAGGGACGGCGTGCAACGCGCCGTTTGGCGTCCCCCGGACGCGGGGACCGGCTATAATAGACGGAGGAGCCATATGTTGCCGCAGTTTGCGTACTCGTTTGACCGCACGTCTTACACCGGCCCGTTCAACTCACGACAGGAAGCGATCACCGCAGGCCTCGCGCGTTCGCGCGGGCTGGGCGGGGCGGTCGATTCGGTTTACGTCGGGATGATCATCCAGCCCGACCCGCAGGCGGCCGGTCACGCGGAAGAGGTGATCAAGAACATGGTCCGCCGCGCGCGCGGCGCCGCGGGGGAGAGCTACGAGGGCTACCTCACGCGCGTCACGGAACAACAGGAAGCCGAGCTTGACGCCGGCATCGAGCGGCTCGTGATGGACTGGTTGAAGAAGCACGAGCTCATGCCGCACTTCACGAAGGTGCGCGGCGTGAGCGAGCACCCGATCCCCAACGGCGAAACCGTCCGCGCCGGCGCGAGCGATGACGTGAAGGTCGGCACAAGCGACTACCTGGTTGGGTAAGCGTCCCGAGCGCAACCAAACGTGAAGATGATCGCAGAACCGGCTCGTCCTCGAGCCGGTTTTCCTTTTTTTAGGTTCATCCGGCATTTCCGGAATGCCCGAGATGGATTTATCGCTTTGAGCCTCCGGCAGCGGTGGTACGCGGACGAACTCGGGCAATCGTTTGTCGTGCCGGTGGCTGCAATGCGAAAAATCCAATGCGCGGCTGTCATCCTGAGGTAACTCCGAAGGATCCCACGCGCTCGTGCGCCAGAGATCCTTCGGAGTACCTCAGGATGACAAACATCGGGCGCACGTTTCAATCCTGATGTGTATCAGTCGACCGGCTTGATCTTCCACTTCCCGCTCTGCCCGAAAAACCGGCAGGGATTGTTGAAGAAGACTTCCGTCGCCTCGCGCTCGCTGTGGCCGCGGCGGAGGTATTCCAACGCCGTGTCGGTCAGCATCGAAGGCGAGCTCTCGCCCCAGTCGCTTGCTGAGTTCACGCAGATCATGTCGGGACCGAACTGTTCGAGGATGTCGGCGCCGCGCTGCGGGGTCACCTTTGACACCGGGTAGATCGTCAGGCCAGCCCAGAAGCCGTTCTCGCGGGCCAGGCGGATCGTGTGTTCTTCGCAGTGGTCGATCAGCACGCGGTTCGGCTTGATCCGCTGATCGTTCTTCAGGATCGACGTGATGATCGACGTCCCCTTGTGCTTGTCTTCCAGGTGGGGCGTGTGGATCAGGATGAGCTGGTCGTATTTCGCGGCGATCTCGACCTGCTCTTCGAAGACGGTGATCTCGTTGCGCGTGTTCTTGTTCAAGCCGATCTCGCCGACGCCGAGGACGCGCGGGTGGTTGAGCAGCGGGGGGATCAGCTTGATGACTTCGCGGGAGAGCTCGACGTTCTCCGCTTCTTTTGCATTGATGCAGAGCCAGCAGTAGTGATCGATGCCGTACTTGGCGGCG
Organism: Tepidisphaeraceae bacterium; assembly: GCA_049679725.1. Lineage (GTDB taxonomy): Bacteria > Planctomycetota > Phycisphaerae > Tepidisphaerales > Tepidisphaeraceae > DASYWJ01. The sequence goes on along the minus strand of JBAUGM010000602.1, from coordinate 4,124 downwards.
CGCAGGGGTTCGACGTCCATCAGGTGGCGGAAGTAGTCGGCGAAGCTCGCGGCGCTGCTGCGGTCGAACCCCGCCCAGAAGGCGGGTTCGGAGACGGCGACGACGCCGCAGCGGGCCATGTACTTGTAGTCGTCGGTCGTGCGGGAGACGCAGTGAATGTGGGGGTCGATGTACTTCATCGTTGTCGTCGTCGTGTTGTGTCGCGTCGTGTTGTGTCGTGCCGTCGGGGCGGCGGAGCTGCGCACCGCCGCTAAATGTAAATGGTGCGCGCTAGCGTTTGGGTGGGGGGCTCATGTCGCTGAAGATCATCTGGACGCGCTCGGCGCGATCGGCTTCGGGTCCGAGCAGGGCTTGCAGCGCGTCGCGGAGTTTCTTCAGGCGCGGGTCGGATGCCAGCACCTTGCCGCCGTCCTGCCCGCGCTGGATGCGGTCCAGGTCGGCGGCGAGCGAGAGGCATCGCCAGCGCATTTCGAGGAACGTCTCTTCGACCACTTTGGAAGCGTCGCGCATCTGTCCTTCTTATCGGCCGAAAGCCGACTCAATCGTAGGCTCCCGCGTTGTATCCCGCTATGGGGTCAAACGTTGCAAGGGGTGTGCAGATTCCCGTGGAAAACGCCTTCAGCGTTGATCTTTTCCGCAGGCCGTGCGTAATATGACGGCGTTCCTGCCGGTCGCATGGCCGGCGGAGTTCGGGTTGCCTTCAGATGCGGATCTGGAAGGCGCCCGCGTTCCCGGACAGGCGTGTCCGGGAGAAAGAGCCCGGCGGCGGGCAGTAGAGAGACCAAACTAAGGCCGGCGTCCCAGTCGTGCGATGTGAATCGCGCGTCTCGAAGAGTTCTCAACGGTACTCCGTTGAGATATCCCGACCGACAGTCACTCTCGAAGTTCCCCGCGACGGCTGGGCAAGGCCTTGAGCCCCGTCCGCTCGGACGAGTCGGCTCAGCAGAAATGGAGGTGATCCGTGACCAATTCAGACTGTACGTGTGGGCTGCTGTAAGCAGCTTCCGTAGGTGCGATTCCTGCGGTACACGCAGCTGCTTGTGCAGCTCGTGGGCGCGCGTCTCCAAAGGACGACGTCTACAACAGCAGAGAACACACTGCGAGGCCCAGCCGTGAACGGCTGGGCTTCTTTTTTGCGCCATTGCGTCGGATCGCAAAACACATACGCAAAACCGCAATGTCGCGATCCGGGCGCGGGGTATCCTCCCTGCGGGCAACGTTTGCGAAGGCGGAAGCATCGCGTAGACGGAGGCAAGCGAGGAGAGGTGCGCGGGTCAGGTTCGCGCGCGGATTGCGCCGATCGTGTCCCGCCGGTTGATCAAGTCATTTCAGCTTCGGTCGTGATTTCAGATCAGTGAGCGAGCGGCCTCGGGGCCGTCGACCGCCGCGGGAGGTTTCCTGCCGGCGCGGGTTGAGTTTGCACATGTCCAGGGGCGAGAGGAGCAGTGAATGTCGAGGGCTTCGAAGCAAACGAAGGTGTCAGGATCGGTCGCGAATCGAGGGCGGGGTCACGCGCTGCCGATGGCGGCGGGTGCGGTTATCGCATCGCTGTTGGCGTCGAGCGCCGCGCGCGCGAACAACATCGCGTTCACGCCAACCAACTCCACGAACGAGACGAACGCGCCCGGGTCGGGCGTATACACCTATCCGTACAGCGGGCCGTTGACCGTCTACCGCTGGGATGCGAGCACGATCAACTGGTCGGGCGACTCGACGCTATTCACCGCCGGCGACACGGTCACGTTCGGCCAGGCGAACGGCGCGTTCAACATCGCGGGCGACGCGGTGCTGGGAACCGGACCGGCAGCGTCGATGATCTTCGACGGCGGCGCGAACTACGTGTTCCAGCGCGCCAGCACGACCAGCCCCGGCTCCATCGGCTTCACGGGCGGGACGGCCGGCGCGACGTTTGACACGTACAGTTCCGGCTCGCCATTCGGCCCGGGCTTCAACACCAACGTCACGCTCAACTCAACGTACACGGGCAAAGTCGTTCTCCGCGCGCGGCCCACGGCAGGGTCGACGGGCACGGTCACGATCAACGGCGGCACGCTCGAGATCAACGACCAGAACGCCATGCCGGGCGACAACACGCCGGTGATTGTCCTGGGCGGCGGCACGCTCGCAATTAACATCAACACGGGCAACGTCGACACTGACGAGGGCAACCGCAACCCCGCCTCCAGCGGGTTGAACAACAACGCTACGCCGCTCGCCGTCACCGCCAACAGCACGCTGGCGAACACGGCCGTCAATATGGACGGCGTGACGCCGCGCTTTCAGAACACGATGTACAACGGCGCGATCAACATCGGCTCGGGCGTGACGCTCAACGTCGCGGCGGGCGGTGGCACGGTGATCGGCGGAAACCTCGGTGGCTCCAGCGCCAACAGCACGCTGAGCCTCGGCAACAGCTCGACCTTCCTGCGCGTGTCCCAGGCCACGGGCGGCGTCAACACCACCTACAACCTGGGCAACAACGGCGCCTCGCTGGAATCGACCCTCGCCGGCACGACCCACTTCGGCTCTATCACCGGCGCCAGCAACACCACGCTCCGCGGCACGACGAGCACCGCGGGTGATGTGACGTACTCGATCGGCGGGGCCAACTTGGCCGCCAGCTACGGCGGCCGAATCATGAACGGTCTGGGGACCAGCACCGGCGGAAGCGCCGCGCCGACGAACCTCGTTCGACACACGGTTCTGACTAAGGTGGGGACGAACACCCTGACGTTGTCGGGCAACAACCTGTACAGCGGCGCGACCAACGTTAACGCCGGCACGCTGGCGGCGGGATCGGCGCACGCGTTCGGCGACTCGGCGTCCAACGTCAACGTTGCCACCACCGCCACGCTCGACCTCAACGGGCAGACACAAGAGGCGGGGAAGAACTACGTGCTCGCCGGCGGATCGCTCGTCAATAACAGCGGCACGGCCGTCACGCTCGGCACGGGCGCGTCGGGACACGTCAACACGGGCGCCAGCGGCGCGATCGAGGGGACCGGGTTCGATCCCTCCGTGACGATCACCAGCGGGGGCGGGACGGGCGCGGCAGCGGACGTGCTGATGCAGGTCGGCTGGCTTCGAGCCAATGCCGCGGTGGCCGGGAGTAGCATCGGCAGCGGCTACACGAAGGCTCCGATTATCACCTTCGACCCGGCGCCCGCGGGAGGCCGGACCGCACGGGCCTTTGCGAGAATACCAGCCGCCGGCGGCGGCGTTGCGGCCATCACGATGGTCGATCCCGGCTACGGCTACACCTCCGTTCCGGGCTTTACCATCACCAACGCGCCGGGCGACGTCACTGGCAGCGGTTTCTCTCCGCGTCTGGCGATGTCGGTCAGCACGATCCTCTTCAGCGACGGCGGCAGCGGCTACACCTCTGCACCCGACATCGTCGTGGACATCACTGGCGCAGCTGCTGGCAGCGTCGCACCGAGCACTTTGGCCATCCCCAGCACGCTGACGGCTGGCTTTGGTCGAGTTACGGTGAATTCCACCAGCAATATCGGCGGCAGCGGGAACCTGATCGTGGACGCCGTCGCCTCGGGCGCGGGTGGCCTGAACAAAGTTGGCGCCGGAACGGTCTTCCTCAACGCCGCCAACACGTACCTCGGGCTGACCGACGTTCAGGCCGGCACGCTGGGCGGGACGGGATCGATCGCCGGCAACCTGCTCGTGGGGGCGGCGGGCACGGTCGCGCCGGGCGCGAGCATCGAGTCGTTCGGCGTCGGCGGGAGCGCGGACATCGACGGAACGTTCCTCGTCGAGTTCGACGGCGCCGGTGTCGGCACGATCGACTTGCTCGACGTCATCGGCCTGCTCGACATCGCGGGCGCGACGATCGATTTCAATCAACTCGGCGCGTCGGCGGATGACGCGGCGTACGTGTTCGCCTCCTACGGGACCCTCGCCGGGCCGTTCGCGGGCGTCGTCGACCTGCCCGCGGGCTACGTGATCGATTACGCCTTCAACGACGGCATCGACAGCAACAACATCGCCTTGGTCCCGGTCCCCGAGCCGACGGCGATGGCCGCGCTGGCGGCCGCCGGGCTGGGGTTGCTCGGCAGGCGTCGACGGCGGGTGGCTTAAGAAGCTTTCAGGTCGTTTCAACGAATCAGGGG
>JBAUGM010000601.1:0-2045 GCA_049679725.1 Tepidisphaeraceae bacterium | reverse complement strand
GTCGTCGCCCGCTCGCTCACGCCGGCAGTGGAGCACAAACGCGGATGACGCGCAAGCGCATGAATACGCTATTGAGCGTCAGAGTTCCGGACAGTATTGCATCCTGAGGTACTCCGAAGGATCTGGCTTCGAACGGAAGGGCCTCGCCGATTGTGGCTAGATCCTTCGGAGTACCTCAGGATGACCATTGCGTCGGACGTTCGAGAATCGTGCGCTCCGATTTAGCGGCGAGGATAACTGCAAGAATCAGCGAAAAAGGTCCGATAAATTTTAGCAGTGTCGAACCACGTCGCGAGCGGGTATCGTCTTTAACCGTGCGCCGACCTTGTGAGAGACATGTTTCATGCAAGCTAAGCGAATTCGTTCCACGCCCAGCCAGCCTTTAGAGAACCTCGAATCCCGTCGGCTGATGTCCGCCGCCTCAAGTCCGGTTGAGGTTGCCGGCGGGCTCGTGGCGGGCGTCGTGGGGCCGTACGAGTTCGCCGCCGCCGCGCCGGCTGACCCGCGTTTCGCGGTGAAGATCAATTTCCAATCCGAATCCTCCCCCACCGTTCCCGCCGGCTACCGCGCCGACATCGGCCGAACCTACGGCCGGCGCAAGAACGGGCTGACTTACGGCTGGCACGGGAGCAATGAGTTCAATGCGATCGACCGCAACAGCCCCAATTCCCCCGATGCCCGCTTCGACGACTTCAACCAGTTCGTCGGCCCCCAGGCGTGGTGGTCGATCGCCGTGCCGAACGGGCGCTATCGCGTACACCTGATGACGGGTGATCCGGATGACCTCAACAGCTATCAGAAGCTCAACGTCGAGGGCCGGCGCATCGTCGACGGCGCGCCCAGCGCGGATCAGCCGTTCATCGAGGGCACGGTCGAAGTGATCGTGAGCGACGGCAAGATCGACATCACCGGCGCGGCGGGCGGGTTGAACAACAAGGTCTCGTACATCGAGATCGCGCAGATCGACACGCTGCAGGTCAACTGGAGCGACGCCGAGGTTCCCGCGCGCATCAGCCGCGTCGAGCCGGGGTCGATCCAGATCGGGAATAAGCTGTACGTGTTCGGCGGGTACCGTAAGGGCGACTTGTCGGTGACGCGCTCCGTCGACGTGCTCGACTTCGAGACGATGGCGTGGACGCAACTCGCCCCGATCCCCAAGGGCGCCGCCGAGAGCCACGCGGGCATTGCCACCGACGGCACCTACATCTACTGGGCGGGCGGACAGCTCGGCGGGGAGGAAAACCTCGCCAACCTCCAGGCCACCACCGCCGTCTGGCGCTACGAGATCGCGACCAACATCTGGTCGCGCTACATCGACCTGCCCGACGTGCGCTACGCCCCCGCGATGGTGTACCTCGACGGCATCCTCTACGTGAGCGGCGGCGACGACGCATCGCGCACCGATCCGACCACCACGCACTGGGCGCTGGACACGCGCAGCGCATCCCCCGCCTGGGCGAACCGCGCCCCGCTCCCCAAGGCCGGCGACCACAAGGGGTCGGCCGTCGTCAACGGCCAGATCTACGCCATCGGCGGGGAGCACGGGCACGGCACGACGTACGTCCAGCACGACGAGGTCTTCGCCTATGACCCGGCTACCGACACCTGGACGCAGAAGGCCAGCATGCCCTGGGGCAGCTCGCACTTCGAAGGCGCGACGCTGGTGATCGGCACGAAGATCCTCGTCATGGGCGGGCGCGTCGATTTCCCCTATGAACGGACCGCGCGGGTCCGCGTTTACGACACCGTCACCGACGCCTGGACCTCCCTCAACCCGCTCCCCTTCGACCGCCTCGGTGGCACGGCGGGCATCTTCAACGGCCGCGTCTACTTCACCAACGGCTACTCGAGCGTGCAGGGCATCGCCGGGGAAGCGTTCTGGGGCGACTTGATCGGGTTCGGGGTGTAATGCGCATCAGGATTGAAGCATGCGTGCGCGACTTGTCATCCTGAGTCCTCACGTGGCTGCGCCACACCCACGAGGGACGAAAAAAGGCAACCGCGAAGGGCGCGAATGCGCGAAGACAATCGCGAAGAACGGAATG
>JBAUGM010000600.1:0-1793 GCA_049679725.1 Tepidisphaeraceae bacterium | reverse complement strand
GCTACGTCGCCCGCGACCGCCCCGAGGACGACGCCCTGGCCCTCTCCGCAGCCGGCGCCGAGGTCGTGCGGGCCCGCGGCGCGGTGGCGACGCGGGTGGCCGCCTAGCAATCCGTCCGCCCCGCATGCGAACATACGTTCGTGCGCTGGGACAACCTCACACTCGACGCCGAGGCGGCGACGCGCTTGCCGGGCTACAGAGACGGCGCGGTCGTCCGCCGCTTCGACGCGCCCGAGGCGCTCGACATCCGCTTCTACGAGGTCCACGCCAGATCAGCCCTCAACCGCGTCCCCGCCGCCTCGCGGATGCCGTTCAGATGGACCATCAACCCATATCGAGGCTGCACCCATGCGTGCGTGTACTGCCTGGACGGGGAGACGCCGATCCTCATGGCCGACGGCCGCACCCGGCGCCTCGCCGATCTGAAGGTCGGCGACGAGATCTACGGCACGGAGCGGGACGGCGCGTACCGTCGCTACAAGCCGACGACAGTGCTCGCGCACTGGTCGAGCATCAAGCCGGCCTACCGCGTGACGTTAGAGGACGGAACCGAACTGGTCGCCAGCGCCGATCATCGCTTCCTCACCCGGCGCGGTTGGAAGCACGTGATCGGGAAGGGTGGCGGTTCCGATCAGCGACCTCACCTGACGACGAACGACGTGCTGCTCGGCACTGGGCGGTTCGCGTCGGCACCGATCGCGGACGCCGACTACGAGCGTGGCTACGTCTGCGGCATGGTGCGCGGTGACGGAACGCTCGGAACGTACGACTATCCGCGCATCGGCCGGTCGCACGGTCGGGTATATCGCTTCCGGCTCGCGCTGAAGGACAAGGAGGCGCTGTCCCGCGCGCAGGAGTACCTCGGCAACGCCGGCATAGCGACCGACGAATTCGTCTTCCAGGCGGCTGCGGGCGCTCGTGCGGAGGTCATCGCGGTGCGAACGCAGCGCCAGGCGGGCGTCGAGGGCATCGAGGCGTTCATCCGGTGGCCGCTCGACGCATCTGAATCGTGGTGCAAGGGGTTCCTCGCCGGCATCTTCGACGCGGAAGGGTCGTGCAGCAGAGGAGTGCATCGGATCTCCAACGGCGACGAGGAGATCCTCCGCTGGATCGCGATCTGCATGAACCGGCTCGGCTTCGAGCACGTGGTGGAGCCAGCGCGTCCGAACGGCGTTCGCAACGTTCGCCTCGGCGGTGGTCTGGCAGGACGCCTGCGCTTCTTCCATCTCACCGACCCGGCGATCTTGCGCAAACGCGCGATGGACGGCCATGCGCTGAAAGCCGCCGGATCGCGCCGCGTCGTCTCCGTCGAGCCGCTTGGCCTCGCGATGCGGCTCTACGACATCACCACGGGGACGGGCGACTTCATCGCGAACGGCGTGGTGAGTCACAACTGCTTCGCTCGTCCGACGCACAGATATCTCGACTTCGACGCGGGGCGGGATTTCGAGCGCGAGATCGTCGTGAAGGTGAACGCGCCGGAGGTGGTGCGGATCGAGCTGGCGCGGGCGTCGTGGAGAGGCGAGCACGTGGCGCTGGGGACGAACACCGACCCGTACCAGTGGGTCGAGGGCCGCTACAAGCTGATGCCCGGCATCTGGGAGGCGTTGCGAGACGCGCGCAATCCGTGCTCGGTGCTGACGAAGTCGCCGCTGCTGCTGCGGGATCTGCCGCTGATGCGGGAGCTGGCGGCGGTGACGGACTTCAGCGCGAGCCTGTCGATCCCGACGCTCGACGAGAAGGCGTGGCGCGCGACCGAGCCGCACACGCCGCATCCCCGCGCGCGCCTGGAG
>JBAUGM010000599.1:0-4131 GCA_049679725.1 Tepidisphaeraceae bacterium | reverse complement strand
GCTTTAGCGACCGAGGGATCTCGGGGTCGCGCATCGCTTTCCACCCGAGATTCCTAGGTCGCTAAAGCTCCCTCGGGATGACGTGGGTGCGCGTGGGTGCGTGCCTGCGACGCGCTCTACGCGCGTACAGCAACCGCGCCAGCTAAGCGCGCGAGCAGCGCGTCGATCGACGGCGCCTGCTTCGTCACCACCTCGACCTTGAACGGCGTCTCGTCGGTGCCGACCTGGCGCAGGGCGACGTCAGCGCCATAGGCGCCGGCGAAGAACTGCTGCATCTCGTCGCGGACGGCGTTGAACGTTTCCGGCGTGCTCGGCGCAGTCAGCCGATCGTTGATCGACAACAGGATCTCGTCCGTCTTGAACTTGATCCGGCCGGCGAGGCGGGCGTCGGTTTCCAGTCGCTTGGCGCCTTCCAGCGTCGCGACGAACGCCTGCCGCAGACGATCGGTGAAGGTGCCGTTGACCGGCTGTTTGCGGGCGTACACGAATCCGAGCCGGCCTTCGCCGCGGTCGGTGTAGAAGTTGGCCTCGTGGGCGATCAGGCACGTGCCGGGCCCGTTGTGGACGTGCGCGTAATCGGCGACGTCGATGACGAGGTGATCCGGCACGGCATGCTGCTGGATCCACGAATGGAAGACGGGGACGAACTCGTGCGCCTCGAGCCGCGAGCCGTCTGCCACGAACAACTTCATTGCGATCTTGTGGGAATCCATTGGGGAGTCACTTGTCATTGGTCACTTGTCACTGGTCAGGAAGAAGAACCGGCCGGGTTTGTCTTTGACAAGTGACCAGTGACCGATGACCAGTGACATTCCTCATGCCGTCGCCACAGGCGTGCCGCCTGCCGGCACGTTCAGCACGTTCAGGTTCTGCTGCCACTTCGCGCGCGCCTTGTGGGCGGCGTCGATGAAGAGGTTGGCCTCTTCGATCAGCTTGTGGGCCGTGTCTTTCGTGTAGCGCGCGTCTGGGCCGTTCTCGAACCGGTTGAGCAGGTAGTTGCTGAACTGGTTCCCGTGATACTTGTCCAGGAAGATGTTCGTGTCGACGAACCGTTTGCGGAACTCGTCGACGATGAGCTTTTCGTTGTCCGTCGGCGTGTCGAGCCACTCGAGCTGCACGAGCGTGTGCGCGGCTTTCAGCATCGCCTCGTAGGCGCGCTGGTCGGCGAGGTGGTAGTTGCCCTCGTCGAGCAGGGTGGATGCCTCGAACGCGATCGTTTCCGCGGCGGTGAAGCCGAAGTCGGCGAGCGAGATGACCTCGCCGGCGCACTCGCCGGTCGCGACGCTCATCTGGTACGCGCGCGGGTCGCCCCAGTCCTGGTACATCCCAGGATCCGTGGGCTGGGGCGGCAGGGGGTTGGTCTTCACGTCGAACGGGTCGACGATCGCCTTCAGTTCCTTCTTGCCGACGCGCTGGCACCACGCCTGGAACGATTCTTCGCCCTGGCGGTCCTTGATGTAGCGGGCGGTGAGCGCGTTGACCAGGTCCGGGACGCGCTTGGACGGAACCGCTCCCATCGCCAGAGCGTATGACCCGCCGTTCTGGCTCCATTGTCCGCCGAGCATCACCTGGAAGTGCGGGACACTGAAGCCGCCCACCGTGCGGCTGTTGCCGTAGAAGCCGATGTCGGCGACGTGGTGCTGGCCGCAGGAGTTGAAGCAGCCGGACACCTTGATGCGCAACTGTTCGACGGCCTGGTCCATGTTGACCACGTTCTCGGCGAGGCGCGTGCGCAGCTCGCCGGCGAGGCCGCGCGAGGAGGAGATGCCGAGCTTGCACGTGTCGGTGCCGGGGCACGCGGTGACGTCCACGATCGTGCCGGCGCCCGGCTCGTTCAGGCCGAGCTCGCGCAGGTCTTCGTACAGGTCGTGAACCTTCTCCTGGGGCACCCAGCGGAACACGAGGTTCTGCTCGACGGTTGTGCGGACGTTCCCGCCCGCGTATTTGCGAGAGAGATGGGCGAGGGCCCGCATCTGGTCGCTCGTCAAATCGCCCAGTGGGCAGGTGATCGTCGCGACGACATAGCCGCTCTGGCGCTGCTCGTAGATGTTCGTCTGTTCCCACTTGACGAAGTCTTCGTCCTTCTTCGTCCCGTTCACGCCGAGCTGTACGACCTTCTGGCCCGGGCGCTCGTCCCAGCGCGGGATCTCGTCGAAATACGTCCGCCACGACGGGTCTTCCGGCATGGCCTTGCGCTCTTCCTCGACCAGCCGGCGGAACTCGTCGATGCCGAGCTTCTGGACGACGAACTTCAGCCGAGCGCGATTGCGGTTCTTCTTCTCGCCCAGCCGCGCGAAGACGCGGCCGATCGCGCGGGCCATCGGCAGCAGCTCTTCTTCGGGGCAGAACTCCATCATCAGCTTCGCCTGATGCGGCACCGCGCCCAGGCCGCCGCCGACGTACAGCTCGAACCCGCGGACCGTCTTGCCGTTCTCATCCTGGCGCTCGGCGGCGATTCCACCGAGGTCGTGCATGCTCACGAGCGCGCACGCCTCATCCCGGCAGCCGGAGAAGGCGATCTTGAACTTGCGGCCGAAGTCCTGTGTGTCGCGGTGACCCAGCAGGTAGAACGCGCACGCCTTGGCGTACGGCGTGACGTCGAACGTCTCGGTATTGCACACGCCCGCGAGCGGGCAGGCGGTGACGTTGCGCACGGAGTTGCCGCACGCCTCGCGCGTCGTAATGCCGACGGCGGCGAGGCGACGGAAGATGTCCGGGCACTCGTCGATGTGGATGAAGTGCAGCTGGATGTCCTGCCGGGTCGTGATGTGGCAGATCGCGTCGGAATACTCCTCGGCCAGCTCCGCGAGCACGAACATCTGCTCGGGCGTCATCCCGCCGAACGGGATCTTGATGCGCTGCATGCCCGGGGCGTCCCAGAACGTCTCGGGACCTTTGGTGAGCGCTGGGTAGGGGAGCGTCTGCGTGTCGAAGCCGTCGTGGCGGAAGCCGTTGTCGTAGCGCTGCCCATACGACCCGCGGCGCAAGCGCGTCTCGGCGAAGACCTTCTCGTCGATGCGGCCCGCTTTACGCAGCGTGATCTGCGCGTCGAAGTCGTCGATCTGGTTCTCCCAGAAGGGCGGCAGTTGCCCGCGGAGGCGTTCTTTCCAGGATGGGGTGGCCATGACGTCCTTTCGCCTCCACGCGCGCCGCGCAGGTCAAACGGTGGGTCGTTCTATCGCGCGGTTTTGGGGGCCGCAACGGGCGACGCGCACACGCGGCTAAGCGGGCGGAGGGGGCACGAATGTAATGCTCGATGACGGGATCGCCAAGGCGCGGATGAACACGTCGGAGCGATCTCCTAGTTATCTATAGGGAAGGCGGATTTCGTTGTCAAAGGAAAATCGATCGCGATCGGATGATCGGGGATTTTGGGGAAGGAAAGCCTGCCCGCGCGGTTTTCCGCTTGCGGCTTCGCAGAACCAAGCGTGCGGAAGGGAACGACGCTTTCGACTACCGCGCGATTTGATCCGCGAAGCCGCAAGCGGAAGAACAACCGGGTGACCGGCTTACTCGTCGTCGCTTGAACCTTCGTCCTCTTCCGCGGGCGCCGTGACCTTCGCGCGCTTCGGCGGACGGCGCTTGGGACCCTGCGAACGCATGATCGCCTGCCAGAACTCCTGCTCGCTCATCTCGATGCCCGACAGCTTGATGAACTCCTTGCGGGCAGCATCGATTTCATCGCTGTAGGGCAGGATCTTCCCGCCCTTGGCGTGGCGGGGGAGCAGCATCTTGAGCTGCTTGGCCTGCTCTTCCGTCAGCTTCGGAGCGGGCTGTTCCGTGGAGGCATTCGAGCTGCTGCGGACATACTTGATGATCGCGCCGTACACCTGCTCGCGCTCGGCGTTCTTGAACGTCCGATCCTGGAACCCGGACCAGATCTCCTCGAACTTGTCCGAGTAGGGCAGCTCGTCGCGCGCGACGCCGGCGGCGTTGTAGAGCTCCTGCAGGTGCTCCTGTTCGATCGAGTTCAGTTTCAACGGCACACGCATTGGGGGGCTCCGTGAGTAAGACGAACCGGAGATTGTAAGGAAAAGGCGCGGGCGTCGCCAGCGGGGAGGATTTCGGTCGGAAAGTCCCGGGAAAGTCCGGGGAAGTCTTCCGCTTGCGGCTTCGCGGACGAACGTGTGT
>JBAUGM010000598.1:0-6139 GCA_049679725.1 Tepidisphaeraceae bacterium | reverse complement strand
AACGCTCGGGCGAGACGCCCAAGCCACGAATCAAGACATCTGCGGCGTCGGCGCAAACGCTACGTCTGCAATGCGGTGCCGCGTCTTCGCCGCGACGTTGACTTCCGCGGCGGGCTTGCGGCCGTCCCAACTGTTCCAGAGGACGACGCGCTGGCGGTCGCCGGAGACGCCGGCGATCAGGCCGTTCGTCGCGGCGAGCGCTTTCAATCCGCGATGCGCGCTGACGTACTGCGTCACGACCGAATCGTCCGTCCCCACGCAACACACCGGCCCATCCTGCGTCGCCAGCAGCAGCCGCACGCCCCCTGCCCACGGCAGCAACACTGCTCCGCCAACCGGACCGCAATACCGCGAGCGCGATCGCGTCTCGAATAGCGGTCTTGATGTGTCCTTGCGGATGACCTCCCCATCGGCGCGAATGACGAAGAGGTCTTGGTCGTGAACGAGCAGCGCAACGATGGGCTCCGCAGACTCGAACGGCCACGAACCGCCCTGATCGCCTTTCAGAGTGATTAACTGGTCAAACGAGCTGTATGCCAGTCGCGACGGATCGAGCTCGCACAAGTTGCGGGGCTGCTCCCCGCTCACGGGACGCCACACGTACACCGGCTTGTCGGGCTGATCGATTCGCCAGCGGACGATGCCGCCCTCACTGTGGCACGCTGTCACCTCGCCATCTCGAAGCACGGCACCGCCGAAACCGTGGATGGTATGTAGAGCGCGGTCGTAAAGCGTAACGACGACACGTTGATCGGACGCGTCCACAATCAAAACGCCCAAGCGACATCCGATCAACCAAACCGCCCGGCCGTCCAACTCTCCGTGACGCAGACTCCGCGGCGAGCCGACATCGGCTGGCAGGTCGAAGGTCGCAATCGCGCCGTTGGATTCGATGCCCGCCAAGCCCATTCCCCCCACGGCCCACAGCGACTGCCCTTCCGCGCGTCCCGACGCCGCCAGCAGCGTCTGAAGCATCGCCCCTTGATCGCCAGGACTGACGGCCTCGAGCACCCGCCCGACCGACACGCCCGGCGACGCGGCACGGAGCGCATCGAAGCTCCGCAGCAGCTCGGCAGCGCGCTGGAAGTGCTCGACCTGACCGGCCGAGCGCCGCTCGGCGAGTTGACGCTCCATCGCCTCGATGCGCAGCCGCTCGACGCTGGGGCTGGCCAACTGCACCTCGAACGGCGGGAGCAGTTCGATCCCGGACGCGAAAGCGATCGGCCTGGCCGCCGCCCGCAGCGCCTCCGCCATTGCCGACTCGGCGCTGTCGTTCAGCCAACCGTCGGCGGGCTTCGTCGAAACCAGTTGCGTCGCGGCGGAGGCGAAGGCGGGCAGGAAATGGGCGACGACATCGCCAGCGCCGACGGCGTCGCGCGAGGCGAGGAACGTCTCGGCGAGCATCTGCCGATCGGCAGCCCGATCGACCGCGACGACGCTGCACGTGAAGGTGCAGTTCAACCGGTGCCCGTCGGCAGTCGCGAGATCGCTCAGCGTCCAGCGCAGGCGCAGCGGCCGCGCGTGGATTTCGACCTGATCGCCCGTACGTCGCGCGAGTTCCCCGCTCCAAGCCGCCATACGACAATCCTAACCGCCCCGGCTCGCATGCGCAGATATAAACGCGCGCTGGAAATGGAAGAGCTGTCCTCCTCGTTCTTGATAGTGCCGAAGGTGAGCTTTCAGCTCATTCTCATGTTCTTAAGAATATGAGAACGATCTCCGGCAACTTTGGCGTACGTATATCAGACGCATCAGGATTGAAAACGTGCGCGCAGTGCGCTGTCATCCTGAGGTAACTCCGAAGGATCTCCCGCGCTCGGATGCCGGAGATCCTTCGGAGTACCTCAGGATGGCAAGTTGGCGATGTCCGAGAATCGTGACCGGCTATTTCTAGAGGCGGCGGGTTTTCTCTCATTCTCATGTTCTTAAGAACATGAGAACGACATCCGGCAACTTTGGCGCACGCTTCAGGCGATGAGCGCCAGGCTGGCGATGCAAGATGACGATCGGCGCGGAGTCGGCGGGTATCGGGGCGAGGTCATTCTCATGTTCTCAAGAACATGAGAACGACGTTCGGTAACTTTGGCGCACGCGCGCTTCAGGCGATGAGCGCCAGGTTGGCGATGCAAGATGATGATCCGGCGCGGAGTCGGCGGGTATCAGGCGAGGTCATTCTCATGTTCTTAAGAACATGAGAACGACGTCCGGCAACTTTGGCGCACGCTTCAGGCAATGATCGCGTCAGATTGGCAATGCAGGATGATGATCCGGCGCGAAGTCGACGGGTATCGGGCGAGGTCATTCTCATGTTCTTAAGAACATGAGAACAACGTCCGGCAACTTTGGCATACGTTTCAGGCGATGAGCGCCAGGTTGGCGATGCAAGATGACGATCCGGCGCGGAGTCGGCGGGGATCAGGCGAGGCCCAGGAGGTTGATCGCATCCCGCTCGACGATCCCGCGCAGCGCTTCGCGCGGGACGACGGGCAGGTTCGTCCCCTGCGCGAGCTGGTTGATGCTGTAGAGCGTCTCGATGCACTCGGTCGCGTTCGTGTACGGGAAGTCGCTGCCGAACAGCAGCTTGTCGATCACGCCGTACTGGTGGGCGCTGACCAGCGCGTTGTACCCATCCCACGGGCGCGAGAGCAGCCCGCTGACGTCGGCGAAGACGTTGTCGTGCTTGCCGAGCATGCAGATCGTTTCGTCGACCCAGGGTTGGCCCATCTGCGCGATCACGAGTCGCAGCTTCGGGAACGATCGCGCTACTTCGTCGAGCAGGTACGGCCGGCCGTACTCCAGCTTGCTCTGTTCGGTGAACCGCCCGCTGGGGTGGACGATGATCGGCATCCCGTGCGCCTCGGCGGCCTCGTAGACCTTCATGGCGCGGGAGTCGGTCGGGTGGAAATCCTGGTTGGCCGGGGAGATCGTGATTCCGCGCAGGAGGAGGTCGTCCTTGGCGAAGCGCACCTCGCCGGCGGCGCCCTGCTCGGTCGGATCGATGCCGGCGAAGCCGATCAGCTTCTGCGGGTAGCGCGCGACGTAGTCGGCGACGTAGCGGTTGGGGATCTCCGCCTGCAGGTAACGGCTCTTGAAGCCGAGGACGATCGACTTGTCGACCGCACCGCTCTGCGACCAGTGATAATCGGGATCGCCCGACGGGATCGACCGCCACACGGTCCGGCCCGCCGGGTTGATTCGTGTCCGTCCGCCGGTGCGCATAGGGCGGGGCATTTCGCCAAGCTCCAGTTGCCCGAGTTGCTCGGGCGACTGCCAGATGTGTGTGTGGACGTCACAAATCACGGGTTTTGCCTCGCCGTGGGTACTACCGTCTTAGATCGACCAACTTGCGCCCGATGGGTCGGGATGCCGTGGAGGAGGGATGCGCGCCACGACCAACCAACGACCCGTGAGTCTAGGTTTTTCCGCCACCCCCGTCAAAGCCGAACGGGCCGGCGA
The DNA here is from genome assembly GCA_049679725.1 of Tepidisphaeraceae bacterium. Lineage (GTDB taxonomy): Bacteria > Planctomycetota > Phycisphaerae > Tepidisphaerales > Tepidisphaeraceae > DASYWJ01. The sequence continues at coordinate 2,683 of JBAUGM010000598.1, read as the reverse complement.
CAGGGCTGAATCCAGGGTAGTTATCGGACGTTGCGACGCCGCTGGAGCATGAGAACTGTAACTACCGTGGCGCAATAGAGTTGAGATCGTCTCGCCGGGGTGCTCGGATAGACCGTACGGGCGGCGGAAGCCGGATGATCGCGACAGTCGGAAGCCCCCGCTTGCGGCTTCGCGGACCGGTGCGTTTGGATCGCCGAACCGCGCTTCGGGAGTTACTCGATCCGCGAAGCCGCAAGCGGCGTCATCCCGCGCATCCCGCGACGTCTACTTCTTCGCCTTCTTCCGTCTCCGCAACTCCGCGTCGATGAACTGATCCAGCTCCCCCCGGTCCAACACGCTCTCGACGTTCCCCGTCTCGACGTTCGTCCGGTGATCTTTCACCCGCCGATCATCCAGCACGTAGCTGCGGATCTGATTGCCCCAGGCGATCGAGCCCTTCTCGCCGTACAGCTTCTTGAGCTCTTCATCCCGCTTGGCCTGCTCCAACAGTTCCAGCCGACCTTGGATCATCGCCAGCGCCAGCCGCTTATTCTGCTGCTGACTTCGCTCGACGGAGCAGGTGACCTGGATCCCCGTCGGCTTGTGCGTAATCCGCACGGCCGACGCGACCTTGTTGACGTTCTGCCCGCCGGGGCCGCTTGCTCTCACAAAGGCGACGATGTCCAGATCTCCCTCGGGGATCTCGACCTCACCCTCCTCCTCGAACTCCGGCACGGTGTCGACGGACGCGAAGCTCGTCTGCCGCTTGCCCTGCGCGTTGAACGGGCTCGGCCGAACCAGCCGGTGCACGCCCGCCTCGGCCCGCAGGTAGCCGTAGGCGTATTCGCCCTTCACGAGAAGGGTGACCGACTTGATCCCCGCCTGCTCCCCCCACTGCCGATCGACTTCCGAGACGTCCCAGCCACGCTTCTCGAAGTAATACAGGTACATCCGCAGGAGCATCTCCGCCCAGTCCTGTGCCTCGGTCCCGCCCGCCCCCGCGTGGATCTGCACGAAGACGTTGAGCGGGTCGTTCTTCCCGTCCAGCAGCGCCTGCAGCTCGACCTTCTCGCCGCGCTTCTCCAGCTCGGCCAGCACCCGGTCCGCCTCTTCGATCGTGTTCTGATCCCCCGCCTCTTCGCCCAGCTGGTACATCGCGCGGACATCGTCGATCCCGCGGAGCATCGCTTCGACGGGCTCGATCGTCGCCTTGATGACTTTCATCTCCGCAACGACGGCCTTGGCGGTGTCCTGGTTGTCCCAGAACGAGCCTTCGCCCATCTTCGCTTCGAGTTCTTTTTTTCGGGCTTGTTTGGCAGGCAGGTCAAAGAGAGTCCCGGATCGCAATGATCCGGGATGAGAGGCCTTCGATCGCAGCGGGGAGGTTTTCGTGAAGCATGGCGAGGGATTCTAAGCCACTACCGCGCGAAAGCAACGACCCCTCGCGCCGCCATGAAGGACGCTTGCGATTGCGGTATCCTAATGGGATGGGCGCGGTCGTCTTCGAGATTCCCTGGTGGATCCCAACGCCGATCTGCCTCGCCCTGATGCTCTGGCTGGTGCGCGGCGGCATGCGGGCCTATCGACGGTCGTGTGCGCGCGAGTATGCCGCCTATCTCCGCCGCCACCACCCTGAGTACGACGTGCTCGGCGAAGCACCCAACGGCATACGCATTCGCCACGTCGGCGACGGCGGCGACCGTCAACTCGACTTGAGCCAACTCTTCCTGCTTCTCGGGACGCTGGAGGGCAAGACAGAGGCGGGTCGCAACGCGATCTTTGCGCGCTTCACGGAACGAACCTTGACGGACGACGAGGCCAGTCACGCGTAATTAAGACGCGATGCACCCCATCGCACGTTTACCACATTCGACTCGCTCCTTAGGCCGCCCGCGGCACTCGCCGGACGCTGATACGGGCGCGGTACCCAAGCGCGGCCAGTATGCGCAGCAGCAGGTCGGTCGAAACTTGGTGCGTGTTACGGTTCAGGATCGCCGTAACCCGCGTGCGCGACGCCTTCGCGGCCTTGGCGACGGCGGCGTGGGTCAGGCGGTGGCGGCGGACGATCTTGATGATCTCGTCGGTCAGGGCGGCGCGAACCTCGATCTCGGCCGCGTCCAGCGGCGAGAGGTCGAGCGCGGCGGCGAGTTCCTCGGCCGTGCGCGTGACGATCGGCTTAACCTTCTTCATCGAGCATCTCCCGGAGCCGCCGGGCTCCTAACGTGATCTCCGATTTCGGCGTCTTCCGGGTCCGCTTCTCGAACGCGTGGAAGATCAGGACGCCGCGTTTCGAGCGGACGTAGTAGAAGGCGCGGTATGCGCCGGACCGGTCTTTCACTCGCAGCTCTTCAACGCCCGCAGCGACCGCCGGCATCGGCTTGGACAGCGGCATGCCGAGCTTGGCTTCCTGCTGCAGTTCCCAAATCGCTTGTCCAAGCGCTCGGCGAACGCCCGGGGGGAACTCGCGAATCGCGTTCAACGCCGCCGGATGAAAAATCGCCGCTCGCACGCTATCCTCTTGTCTCATATATGAGACAAAAAATCAAGGTCCTCGTCAGTTGTCCCTCTCGGTGGACTTCGCCCGATCCTTCACAAGAATCCGGCGTGCCGGGCGGGGTTGGGTTCGCCGGGTGCGCGGGCCAGTTGGGACCGCGGGTTCTTTGACATGTGAGGCGTTGGCGGGACCCCGCGCGCGGGGTTGGCT
>JBAUGM010000597.1:0-2897 GCA_049679725.1 Tepidisphaeraceae bacterium | reverse complement strand
GTAGGGGCAAACCTTGTGTTCGCCCGCATTTCGGATGCGCAGCAAAGGGCGAACACAAGGTTCGCCCCTACGGAAGAGCGGACGTGCGATTGCCCTGAGCCGCTGGCTCCCGTTGGCGAGGGACACTACGGGAGATTCAGCACGAGATCCGACCCGTCCGGCCCGGCGAAGTCTGCCCCGCTGCCGCCGTCGAGGGTGTCGGCTTCGCCGTCGCTGCCGAAGAGGGTATCGCTGCCGGCGTGGCCGAGCAGGGTGTCGTTGCCGGCGTTGCCGTAGAGCCGGTTGCCGCGGCTGTTGCCGGCGAGGTGGTCGTCGCCGGCGCCGCCGCGGATGTCTTCGACGTCGTGGGCGACGTTGTCATTCTCGCCCGCTTCACCGTCGTTGGGCAGGTCGTCGAGCGTGACGACGAGGTTGGCGGTGCGTTGGCGGTAGTCGACGTAGTCGCGTCCCTCGCCGCCGCCGATGCGGTCGCGGCCCAGGCCGGGGACGAGGCGGTCGTTGCCCGCGCCGCCGTCGAGCAGGTCCTTGTGCTTGTGCCCGTCGAGCTTGTCGTTGCCGCCGAGGCCGGCGAGCGTGTCGTTCCCGAGCCCGCCGCGGAGGGTGTTGGGCAGGTCGTTGCCGATGATGCGGTCCGCGCCCGCGCCGCCGAAGACCATCTCGACGTCGTCGGAGATGATCAGGTCGCCCTCGCCGATGGCGCCGTCGTTGGCCAGCGCGTCGAGGGTGACGTGGACGGGCGCGGTGCGCAGGGAGTAGTCGGCCAGGTCGATTCCGAAGCCGCCGCGGAGGATGTCGGCGCCGAGTCCGCCGTCGATCACGTCGTTGCCGATCGCGCCGTCGAGGGAATCCGCGCCGGACCCGCCGACGATCGTGTCGTCGCCGTCGTTGCCGGTGATGGAAGCGGGGATGGTGACGGACGCGTCGATGACCAGCCGGTCGTTGCCCGCCTCGCCGTCGATGATGATGGCGCCGACGGCCGACTTCAGGAACGTCTGCGTGACGGATTCGTTCTGGTGCTCGACGATGTAGCTGGTGGCGTCGGCGGAGATGAGGATCGTGTCATCGAGCAGGGTGCCCGGGGAGACGAGCTGCCCGTTCGCGACGAACGCGTGCAGGAGGAATCGCGGCTCCAGCGCAACGAACGAAACAGGTGCGGTTCGGCTAGTCATGGCTCGAGAACTCCTTACCGGTGGCGCGGCCGCCGACAAACGGCGCGCCGCATCATTCTCCGCAGCACGGGCAGATCGCGGGGACGAAGAGCGACATCGTCGCCGAGTACTTCGTCGACGTGTAGCCCTCGCCCCTGGCGGTGTCGTCCTGCTGGTGCGCGACGATGAGGTAGTAGTTCGCCTCCTTCGCCTCGAAGGTGGCCGTGCCGTCGTCGGCGGTCTTGCGCTCATGGCGTTCGTCGAACCCTTCGCTGAGGGTTTCGCCGCGCGGGATGAAAGACACCGTCGCGCCGGCGAGCGGCTTGCCCTTGTACATCAGCTTCACGCGAGCCGGCGTACCGGGACCCATCGGGGTGACCGGGTTGGTCAGCGGGACGAGTTCCAGCGCGTGGCCGAGCACGCGGTCGAAGCCGGGATTTTCCACTGGGACTTTGTCGAGGCTCTTGCTGGCGACGAAGAACGACTTGCCGCTCTTTATCGAGCGCGTCGGCGCGTAGCTGACGACCGCATCAGACGTCTGCGCGATCAGGTAAAGCCCCGGCTTGTCGGGCTGGAAGCGCGTCGACCAGAACCCCTCCTTGGGCGCGTACCCGAGGTCGGCCAGCGTCGGCTTGAGGTCGCGCTTGGCGCCGTCGGGCGCGATCACCTCCAGCTTGATGTTCGCCAGGTCCGGTTTGCCGGCGAGCTTGAAGTCGCGGTGGTCGTTGCCGTGGTTGCCGAGCAGCAAGTCGATGTGCACGGCGTCGCCGACGCGGACGATGTTGGTGTTCGTCTGCACCCACGTGTCGTGCGCCGCCGCCAGAGAAATGAACAATGTGACGACGGCGAGGCTGATCATTCGATGTTTCATTGCAGGTCCCACATCGTATCGAGGTAAACGGGTGAATTGCTGCCAATCCCCGGCGTCCCAACCGGGCCCGGGTAAAACGGGGGCTTGATCGGGAGTCGCTCGGCGTGGCCGTCGACGAAGCCGACTCCGATCGTCTGCTTGGGGTGACGCAGGTGGTTCGGCCGGCACGCGCTGGGCGGCACGTTGTCGGGCGTGCCGGGCGACCACATGTGCGTGGACAGTGATGGCGAACCGTCGTCCATCAACCCACCATCGCACAGCGCAACGGTCTCACTCCACTTTCGCACCTTCGTGATTTTCACGGCGTTCAGCATCGTGTTGAAGCCGTAGCTCGTCTCGACGTTGACGCGCTCGTTGCTCGGGCAATGCCAGACCTGGTTGCCGTCGTTGTCCTTGTTGCTGTTTCCCTGGCGGAGGTACTTGTAGAGCAGTTCCTTCCGATCCTGCTGAACGATCCCCAACGCCGCATTTGTTTTGATGAACGTGACGTACACCTTGTTGTCGTTGGCGTACATGATCGCCGCCGTCGCGATCTGGCGGACGTTGGAGAGGCAGGCGACGGCCTTCGACTGCGCGCGGGCGGACTGAAGCGCGGGGAGCAGCAAACCCATAAGCAGCGCGATGATTCCGATGACGACGAGCAGTTCGACAAGGGTGAACGCTGCGCGTTTCACCCTGCTCACCGCAGGCAGCTCGGCCAGCGTAAACGCCGGGCGCATTTTTCGATTCGGATGCATGATGGTTCCGGGAAATGGTCAACGCGCGGGGCCACGGATCGGGCGCGCGCGGGAAACCAAGAACATCACATCAGGATGCGATCAGACGGCCGGCGGGGCGCGGCCGAGGTAGGCGGGGAAGCTGCGGAGGCTGACCAGCGC
>JBAUGM010000596.1:0-7534 GCA_049679725.1 Tepidisphaeraceae bacterium | reverse complement strand
CTTCTTGAACAAATGCTCGGGCGGGACGCCCAAGCCACGTAAAGCAAGATGATCCGCCTCGTGCGATTGCCCCTCGCCCTGCTGCTGCTGCTCTACCAGAGCATCGTGCTGGCGCTGTCGCAGATCTGGGCGAACAAGATCCGCGGCATCCTCACGACGCTGGGCATCCTCATCGGCGTGGCCGCGGTGGCAGCGGTGATCGCGCTGATCGACGGGATGAGGCAGCGTGTGGTCGCGGAGTTCGAGGCGTTCGGGACGAACAAGCTGTTCATCTCGCCGCGCTGGCGGCAGAGTGACGTCCATCGTCGCGACGCGTGGCTGACCGTGGTCTTCAAGGACAACCTCTTTGACCAGATGCTGGAGCGGTGCCCGTCGGTGGAGAGCTTCGCGCGCGAGGCGGGATATGGCTCGATACCCGTTGCCTACCGCTCGCACATTGAAGACGAGGGGCGGCTCCGTTTCCTCGGCGTCGATCCGGAATGGCACGATATCAACCGCCGCGGCGCCACGATGGGCAGGCCGCTCACCTCGATCGACTCCCAACAGGTCCGCCGCGTCTGCCTGATCAACGCAGACCTGCGGGATCGGCTCCACCTGGACCGCGACCCAACCGGCCAGATCATCGACGTCTTCTATTTCGGCCGGCTGCTCGTCGTCGGCATGCTCGATCCGCCGGTCACGATGATGGGCGGTGACGCGGAGATGAGCGAGGTGGTCGTTCCGTTCACGTTCTCCACGCACCGGCTCCATTGGCCGACCTGGTATACCGTCAGCGCGACGATCAAGTCCCGCGAACGGGTCGAGGAGGCCAAGGCGGAGATCGAGTTCTACCTTCGCCAGAAGCGCCGTCTCAAACCGGGCGAAGAGGATAACTTTCAGATTGACTCCGCGCAGCACACGATCGAAAAGGTGAACGCGATCGCCCAGGCGATGACCGCGATCGCCGGCGGGATCGTGGCGATCTCGCTGCTCGTGGGCGGGGTGGGGATCATGAACATCATGTTCGTCAGCGTCTCCGAGCGCACGCGGGAGATCGGCCTGCGCAAGGCGGTGGGGGCGCGGCCGGGAGCGATCTTGCTGCAATTCCTCATCGAGGCGGTCGTGCTTTGCCTGGTGGGCGGAGCGCTGGGGCTGATTCTGGGACAGGCGATGACCAGCGCGGTGGCGGCATTTCTCCCGGATGACCCCAACGCGTGGGTCAACTTCAAGCCCGGGCGCGACGCCCTGCCCGGCGCGGGCGCCGCTGCGCGCCGCGCCGCGACCATTCTCCTGCCGCCCGTGGCCATCGCCCTCGCCTTCACCTTCTCGGCCGGCGTCGGCGTTGTCTTCGGCATGTTCCCCGCCATCAAGGCGGCGCGGCTCGACCCCATCGAGGCACTGCGGCACGAATGACCCGCGCACGAGTACACTAACTTCGCGAACCATGACCGACGTCCTCCGCCTGCCCCTCGCCCTGCTGCTGCTGCTCTACCAGAGCATCGTGCTCGCGCTGTCGCAGATCTGGGCGAACAAGATCCGCGGCATCCTCACGACGCTGGGCATCCTCATCGGCGTCGCGGCCGTCTCGGCGGTCATCACCTTGATCACGGGGATGAAGCAGCGCGTGCTCAGCGAGTTCGAGGCGTTCGGCACGAACAAGATCTTCATCGAGCCGCAGTTCCCGCGCGTCGGCGGGCGGAACATCTCGTGGCGGCAGATCATGTTCCGCCTCAGCGACTTCGACGACCTGCTCGAGCACTGCCCCTCCGTCGCCCGCTTCACCCACGTGCACCACGACCGCGAGTTGGTCACGTTCGGGAGCAACACCGACGACCGCGAGGCCGACATCTTCGGCGTCGACCCCGACTGGCACGAGATCGAGAAGCGCTACGTCAAGTCCGGCCGGCTGCTCTCCGTGCTCGACATCCAGCAGCGCCGCCCCGTCTGCCTGATCAACGAGGTGCTCCGCGACAAGCTGAAGATGGACCGCGACCCGGTCGGGCAATACCTCGACGTCGACGGCAACCGCATGATGGTGATCGGGCTGCTCGAAGCGCCGGCGGCGTCGATGGGGATGCAGGCGGAGGTGCGCGAGGTGGTCATTCCGTTCACCTACGCGGTGGCGCGCGACCGCTGGCCGTGGTACATGGTCGTCGCCGCCAGCCGCGCGCCCGAGCTGTCGGAGGACGCGAAGGCGGAGGTCGAGTTCTACCTGCGGCAGAAGCGCGGCATCAAGCCCGGCAAGCCCGAGACGTTCGAGGTGCAGACCGCGCAGCGCGTCGTCGAGCAGTTCTCGCGCGTCGCGGCCATGGTCACGATGATCGCCACCGGCATCGTCGGCATCTCGCTGCTGGTGGGCGGCGTGGGGATCATGAACATCATGCTCGTCAGCGTCTCCGAGCGCACGCGCGAGATCGGCCTGCGCAAGGCGGTCGGTGCGCGGCCGGGGGCGATCCTCATGCAGTTCCTCGTCGAGGCGGTCGTGCTTTGCCTCGTCGGCGGGGCGATCGGGCTGGCGGCGGGGCAGGGGATCACATCGCTCGTCGCCCGCTTTTTGCCCCCGGAGATGAAGGGCGCGCCGATGGTCCTCCCCGCCAGCGCCGTCCTCCTCGCCTTCACGTTCTCGGCCGGTGTCGGCCTGGTGTTCGGCATGTTCCCCGCCATCAAGGCGGCCCGTTTAGACCCCATCGAGGCGCTGCGGCATGAATAACGAAAAGAGGATGGAACCGCGGATGAGCGCAGATGAACGCAGATCAGATCCAGACTTGAGATCTCATCTTTCTGATTCATCCGCGTTCATCTGCGTTCATCCGCGGTTCCTCATCCTCTGCCTCGCATTGCTCTGCGGCAGTTGCCAGCGCGACATCGGCCGCGGCGGCACGGGTGAGCTCGTCGTTGCGCGACCGGTGCTGCGCGAGGTGGAGGCGATCGAGCCGGCGCAGTTCGCGACGTCGCAGCCGGCGACGGCGCCGTCCACCCGCCCCTCCACCCGCCCGGGTACGACCCAGCCCGCGGCGGAGGTGCCGCTCTCGATCTTCGACGCGCGGCAACTGGCGCTGCGCAACAACCTCGACCTGCGCGTCGAGCTGTACAACCCCTCGATCTTCCGCGAGGGCATCAACCAGGAGGAGGCGCGCTTCGAGTCGCTGTTCACGACGACGATTGACTACGGCAAGACCGATTCGCCCTCCGCCAACTCGGTTTCCCAGCAGTTGGAGGGGAACAAGAGCGAGAGCTTCGGCATCACGCCCGGCCTGCGCGTGCCGCTGCGCACGGGCGGCGCGATCAATCTTCAACTGCCGATCGACCGGTTCAAGTCCGACAGCGGCTCCGCGCTGCTCAACCCCGCGTACACGTCGGACGCCGCCATCACGCTCACGCAGCCGCTGCTGCGCGGCGGCGGGGTCGACGTGAACGCGCAGGGCATCCGCGTCGCGTTCTACGCGTACCAGCAGGCGCAGGCGCGGACGAAGCTGTCGGTGATCGCGGTGCTGACCGACGTCGACCGCGTCTACTGGCGGCTCTACGCCGTCCGCGAGGCGCTGAGGGTGCGCGTGGCGGAGTACGACCTGGCCACCGCGCAGCTCGATCGCGCCCGCCGGCTCGTGAAGCACCAGGTGGCGGCGGAGGTCGAGATCCTGCGTGCCCAGTCGGGCGTGGCCGACCGCGTCGAGCAGATTATCATCGCCGAGAACCTCGTGCGCGACCGCCAGCGCGAGCTGAAGCGCATCCTCAACGCGCCGGGCCTGGACATGCAGTCGCCGGCGCGCATCGAGATCGCGACCGACCCGCGACCGATCTACTACGTCGTCGAGCCCGACCTGCTCATCTCCCGCGCGATGACCGGCCGCATGGAGCTGCTCGACCTGGAACTGCAACTGGCGCGCGACACCAGCGACATCCGCGTCGCGCGCAACGCGATGCTGCCGCTCGTCTCGCTCGCCTACACGTACAACGTCAACGGGCTGGGCGGGAGCCTCGACGATTCGTTCTCGATGCTCGGCGACAGCGACTTCGCCGACCACCGCGCCGGGCTGGCCGTGGAGGTGCCCATCGGCAACCAGGGCGCCCGCAGCCAGCTGCGCCAGCGCATGCTGAGCCGGTTGCAGACGCTGGCCAGCGTGGAGCAGCGCGAGCTGCTCATCCGCCAGGAAGTCCTCAACGCCATCGACCAGCTCGAGGCCAACTGGCAACGCATCCTCGCCGCGCGCCAGCGCGTGATCGCGGAGGCGCGCGTGCTGGACGTCGAGATCCGCCAGTTCGAGCAGGGGTTGCGCACGAGCACCGAGGTGCTCGAAGCGCAGACGCGGCTGGCGAACGCCAAGCTCTCGGAGATCTCCGCGGTGAGCGACTACCAGATCGCGCAGGTGGACATCGCCTTCGCGACGGGCACGGTGTTGGGCGCCTCCCGCGTTTTGTGGGAGCCGGCGCAGGTCGGGACGGCGCGACCGTAGTTAACTTGCTGAATAGGTGGCCACGATTCTCGAACATCGCGAAGCTGTCACCCTGAGGTACTCCGAAGGGTCTCGACCGTCGATTGCGGGAGATCCTTCGGAGTACCTCAGGACGACAGTCGTTAAAGGTATTCGAGATTCGTGCGCTTCGATTTTAGACCAAATTTCGTCTAAGGCTAGTGAAGCCCGGCATCGAAACATCGCTGACAGAGTTCTGCCCCGTCCGGACATCCGACCACCAGCAATATGCGGGCGCCGCATTCGTCGCACCTGGAGAAACATCGATCCGGCAAGGTCGCCTGCACCGCCTCTGTTGCCGACTGCAAATCCTTCCTCGCATCCTTGATCGCCGCTTGATCGTCCTCGGCGAGAATCTTGAGCAGATCGATCGCGGCAACGACCATTGTCGCCGCCACGTCGGCATCGATCGCATCTCGCGCAGATTTCGTCGCAGCCATGCGGCCTCCCGTCGGACCTTGAGGATCGTCTGCTCGGATCACTCGTCACGTTACCATGCGGTCTTCTGACGTGTGCGGCAACTTCCACTGCCCCTTTTCAGAGCGAAGCCGCGCTTCTTTGCGAAGTAGATCCGCGGCCCACCGAATCTCATACTGCCACTTGTAGAACATGTCGCCGGAGCGCTCGATCTCGGGGCCATGCAGCATCCATACCTGTCGGCAGACATCCAGGATCGTGCCTCGTCCCCCAATTGAACTAAGCGCTTCTACGACCCAATCGGTCATGACGTGACGATCGATGTTCTTCTCCTCCACGCGAGCTCCTGAAGTGAAACGCGCTGTAATCACAAGAGTCACCATGTTAGTCGAACGCGAGAAGTGCTGCACGTCTCGCGGAGCGAGTCGGCAATTGGCATCACGGCATTCATCCGCCTATCGTCCTCTCCACAACATGAGCAACGAACCGAACAAGGTCATCTATTCGATGATCGGCGTCTCCAAGGCGCACGACAAAAAAGTCATCCTCAAGGACATCTACCTGTCCTACTTCTACGGCGCGAAGATCGGCGTCCTCGGCCTCAACGGCTCGGGCAAGAGCTCGCTGCTGCGCATCCTCGCGGGCGTCGACAAGCAGTACGATGGGCAGATCTCCAAGGCCCCGGGCTACACGATCGGCTTCCTCGAACAGGAGCCGCACCTCGACGAGAGCAAGACCGTCCGCCAGTGCGTCGAGGAAGGCATGCAGGCGACCGTCGACCTCGTGAACGAGTTCAACGCGATCAGCGATAAGCTGGCCGAGCCGATGGACGACGAGCAGATGAACAAGCTGCTCGAAAAACAGGGCAACCTCCAGGAGAAGATCGATCACCTGAGCGCCTGGGACCTCGACGGGCAGCTCGACATGGCGATGGAGGCCCTGCGCTGCCCGCCGCCGGATTCGGTGATCAGCGTGCTCTCGGGCGGCGAGAAGCGGCGCGTCGCGCTGTGCCGGCTGCTCTTACGGAAGCCGGACATCCTCCTGCTCGACGAGCCGACGAACCACCTCGACGCCGAAAGCGTCGGCTGGCTCGAGCAGCACCTGAAGCGCTACGAGGGCACGGTCATCGCGGTCACGCACGATCGCTACTTCCTCGACAACGTCGCCGGCTGGATCCTCGAGCTCGACCGCGGCGCGGGCATTCCTTGGAAGGGGAACTACTCCAGTTGGCTGGAGCAGAAGCAGGCGCGTCTCGCGGTGGAAGAGAAGACCGAGACGGCCCGGCAGAAGGCGCTGGCGCGCGAGCTTGAATGGGTCCGCCAATCCCCCCGCGCCCGCCAGGCCAAGAGCAAGGCGCGACTCAACGCCTACGAGGCGATGGCCTCGCAGGACGCCGCCAAGAAGGTCGCCGAGATCGAGATCTACATCCCCCCCGGCCCGCGCCTTGGGCAGCTCGTTATCAAGGCGGAGAACGTCAACAAAGCCTACGGCGACAAGCTCCTCGTCGAGAACATGAGCTTCACCCTCCCGCCCAACGCCATCGTCGGCATCATCGGCCCCAACGGCTCGGGCAAGACGACGCTCTTTCGCATGATCCTTGGGCAGGAGAAGCCGGACGCGGGGACCATTCGCATTGGCGAGAGCGTGAAGCTCGCTTACGTCGAGCAATCCCGCGAGTCGCTGGGACGCGCTGACAGTGGCATGGGCGTCTCGCCCATGCTTTCGGACAAAACACATGAGCGAGACGCCCATGCCACTTCCGTCTGGCAGGCGATCTCCGATGGGCAGGAGTTCGTCCAGCTCGGCAACGCGAAGGTGAACAGCCGCTCGTACGTCACGCGCTTCGGCTTCGTCGGCGCCGACCAGTCCCGCGCCGTCGGCACCCTCTCCGGCGGCGAGCGCAACCGCGTCCACCTCGCCCGCATGCTCAAGAGCGGCGGAAACGTCCTGCTCCTCGACGAACCGACGAACGACCTCGACGTGAACGTCATGCGCGCCCTCGAAGAGGCGATGGAGAACTTCGCCGGCTGCGCCGTGGTCATCAGCCACGACCGCTGGTTCCTCGACCGTGTCGCGACGCACATCCTCGCCTTCTAAGGCGACAGCCAGGTCGTCTTCCACGAGGGGAACTACCAGTCGTATGAAGCCGACCGAAAGAAGCGGCTCGGCATCGACGCGGACCAACCCCACCGGATCAAGTACCGGAAGCTGACGAAGGCGTAGCATCGCGGTCGATTGCCTTCTTCGCCTCTGCCGGCACGCCTGGCACCGCGCGGACGAGGAACCGCGCCAGCCGCTTGGTGTCGCGGTCGAGGTAGGCGAACCGCGCCTCGTGAAGCTTTGCCCGGACCGGCTCGACCTTCTGGACGACGATGGACTCGATCGACGGCACCGCCGGCAGGTGTGCGACCTTCGCGTGGGGCACTGGCGTGGCCCCAGGCCCTCGCGACGCCGTCACCCATAGCCCAACACCGATGGCGAGAACCGCCGCCGCCGCCCCAACCATCCACCACCACCCCACGCCCGCGTGGTCGCCCGTCGCAGCCGATGATGCCGCCGCCTGCTCCCGCCGCACGTCCGCCATCACCCGCGCGTGCAGCGGCTCGGAGGTTTCCGGCGTCACCGCCGCACCCGCCTCGCGCAGCCGTTGTCCGAACGCGTCGTCG
>JBAUGM010000595.1:0-5928 GCA_049679725.1 Tepidisphaeraceae bacterium | reverse complement strand
GCCTTAGCGAGCGAGGGATCTTGGGAGCAAGGGCGTCTCTCGAATCCGAGATCCCTCGGTCGCTAAGGCTCCCTCGGGATGACGTGCACAACGCAACGCAACGGGAGATCAGTCACCGATCGCTGCTGGCCGCTTCCTTCTGTTGCCGCGCGATGGCGCGCTTGATCGCTTCCGACTCTCCGATGCGGTTTCGGCCGTGGTCGGTGATGTCGTCGTAGATTTCCTGCACGCGTGCGGCGGGGAACTGGACGGCGGCCATGTAGTCGCCGCAGAGCTGGTTGCCGGCGTCCCTGATCGCGGCCTGCGCGGCGGCGTCGCAGTCGGACCCTTTGCCGACGCGGCGCTGGCCGATCATCTCCTTGCTCAGCCGCCGGGCAACCTCTTCGGCGCCGGCGTAGAAGTGCTCGTCGATCGTGCGGTGGCCTTGCTCGTGCGCAGTGAGCTTTTTCGAGCCGCGCGTCGGCAGCCAGATGACAATGCCGAGCTTGATCGACGTTTTGACCGAGGTGATGCGCACCGTCGCCGTGCAGCCGCCGGTGCCGGGGACCTGGTCGATCACCGTGGCGCCGATCAGCGTCTGGCAGGCGAAGTTCGACTCGGTCACCGCCGCCTCGCCGGGGCGGAGCGCGGGCATCGTCGCGGGCGGGTTCTTCGGGTCGAACGTGCGCGTCTCGATGACCGGCGACTCGCGCTCGACGATGACGGCCGGCTGGGTGTCCTGCGCGCGCGCGAACGCCGTGAGGGCAAGCAATGCGAAGCCGGAAACCCAACGGTACTTCATGGCACTATCGTAGCCGCATCGGATCTGAACGATCGCCCGCCGCAACGTCATCCTGCTGAGATAGATGCCGCCGCCCCGCGCAAGTTGCGGGTCGCGCGACCAAGATCTGTCGCCGACCGTCAATTTACGCGGCGCGACGGTGGGGGGTAATGCATAGACTGCTCTGCATTTCCTTCGAATGACTGTGTTTGCGCGCTCATCGCGTCTTCCCCGCTTGTCAGATGGGCGCCGATCGGGTTACTACGTCGGGTGACACATACAGGAGGCTCCGCTATGCCCAAGCTCACCGTGACTGAGGTCGGTTCGTTCGACGTGCCGGACAACAAGCGGCTCGTGCTCGCGCTGGAAGACGAGGTCGGCATCGACCAGATGCATGCGTGTGGCGGGAACGCCCGCTGCACGACGTGCCGGGTGGAGTTCGTGAGTGGGGAACCGCAGACGATGACCGAGGCCGAGAAACAGGTGCTGACCGCCAAGGGATTGATTGGGCAGCCGGGGCTGCGGCTAAGTTGTCAGATCCTGTGCGAGAGCGACATGGCCGTCCGTGCGATCAGCCGGCTTGCGGGAACGGGTCGGCCGGACGCGGGTCGCAGGCCTGCTGAACAGATCACGCCAACGCCCGTCTGGACGACCAAATGAGTTCGTTCTGATGGCTCGTGCGGCCGGCCGGCGAAGGATCGCGCGCATCGACCGTCACGATGCCTTCCAGCTACTCGACCACCGTGTGATTCGCCGGTGGCGAGTTGTTCCAGAACTTGCGGGAGACGTCGTTCCAGAGTTGGCCGGCGATGTCTGCCCGCGTGCCCTTGGGCATATACATGCGGATGTCGCACATCTCGAGGTCGCCCATGGTTTCGACGTGGCCGTCGAAGAAGCCGAGGTTGGCGCGGAAGAGGTCGGGGCCGGCGTTGGCCTTGCGGGTGCCGTGGCGCGCCCAGGCGAGACGTTCGTCAACCGGGCCGCCGCCGTTGCCGGGGGCGTTCTTGCGGCGCATGCCGCGGCCGAAGGAACTATAGGGTCCGGTTTCGGCGAAGGCGCCGCCCTGGTACTCGAAGACGTCGGAGTTGTGCGTCGCCTTCCCGTTGTCGATCCAGCGCGAGCCCTCCATCAGGTACACCTTGCGCGAGGTCTTGCCCACCTTGGTGATCTTCGGGACGTAGCCGGTTGGCGTCAGCGCGAAGAACGGCGCGATGTGAGGTCCCGTGTTGTTGGCCCAGGTCACGTTGACCCCGTTGTGCCTGTAGGGTGGGATCAGGTGGAAATTCCAAATGACCGAGTACGATCGGTTGGGTCCCACGCCCAGCCCGACGGCACCGGGGCCAGAGATAGTCGAAAAGTTCGTCGAGATGATGTCGTCGTCCGGGCAACGGAACAGCGGGTGGCGCTGGTGCTGCTGGAACCGGTCGCGCCGGTCGGCCTCGGTCTTCCCCTCGTTGAAGGGAATGCGCATCATCCTGGCGAGCGGCGATTGCCAATCCCAGACGGACACGATCCCCGGCGCGTTGTTGTTGCCGTAGAGAACGCCGGCCCCGTCGCGCCCCGGCGCCATGCCCGGGCCGATGAGGAACCGGCCGGTCGTGTTCGGCCCGCCGGGGATGTAGCCCTTGTACTCGGCGACGTACATGGTCATCGCCTGAAGCAAGTTGCGGATGTTCGCGGCGCACTTGACCGTGTTCGCCGCCGCCCGCGCTTTCTGCAGCGCCGGGAGGAGCAGGGAGATCAGCAGGGCGATGACCCCGATGACCACGAGCAGTTCGACCAGCGAGAAGCCTCGGTCCGATCTCGTCTTCGCGTTCGCGTCTTTCATCTCTGCCTCGTTCATGGTTAAGCGTCCTGCTTCTCTCGCGCGTTTCAGGTTCATTGCCGTTTGCCGGCCCTGGCCAGGTAGTCCGCCTTTGTCGGCGGGGGAGTGCGACCGGGCTCGGGGCTGGGGTTTCGGCCGACGACGCGCCGGCTGCAATCGGGGCAGAAGGTGGGCGGCGGGTTGTTCGCCGGTTCGGTGATCAGAAGGACCGGCGTCGGCTCGTCCTTTGCGCCGCCATCCGCGGTCCAGTAGCACAGTTCCGCTTCCACGCCCGTGTTTTTCCCGCTGTGCGGGGACGGCGCGGGCAGCGTTGAGTCGATCGTCAGCTGATAGCGGAACGGCTTGCCCGTCTCCGTGCAGATGAACCACCGGTCGGCGGACAAGCTCCCGATGGTCGAGCTTCCGAACATGTCGCGCGCGCTGACGAACATCGCCACCGCCGCGACGCACGCGAAGGCGATCGCGACGGCGCGGCCCGCCTTCCCGCGGATGAATTCCCGAACTCCCTGCATGGCGTGATCCCCGGACGGACGTGTAGTGCGCACGTCCCGCGTATCCCCCGTTCAACGGGCAGGAGGATAGGCGGCGTCGATGACGGGAGCGTTGCCCCCGCGCTACCGCCTCGCTAATTCGCCGTGAAGACGCGTTGAACGCGCGACGCGAGTGCGCGAGCGAGCGCTCCCGCGCCCACCCCGCGCCGGAGAAACGAAAGCGCACAACTCTCCGAAACCTAACCGCCGCGACACGCGCCGGTGAGGCGGCGTCGCTAACGTCCCGCCCTCCGGAGCGACGGCACGTCCGCCGCCGCCCGTCCAACAGGCCCGGGAGAGTTCGCGAGCCTGATTCACACTCGTGAGAGGAGACACGTATGTCGCATTTCTTGAGGGAATCCAATCGCTTGTCGCCGGCGCAACGCGCGCGGCGTCAGCGTCAGGCGCTCGCGTGCGCCCTGGAACCGATGGAGCCGCGGTACCTGATGACCGTCCTGCTCGGCTGGGACACCAATCCGATCGGACAGACCTGGGGCGCGCAGGGTCTGCTGGCCAACACGACCGCTGTCGGCGTCAGCAACTCGACGGGCCTGACGCGCGGCAGTGGTGTCGGAACCAGCGGAACCGCTGCCGCCCGCGCGTGGGGGGGCAACAACTGGGTTGAAGCGTCCTCCGCCGGCGCCATCTCCGCGGACGACACCGCCACCTTCGGCCTCACCGTCGGCGCGGGTAAGGCAGTGTCCTTCGAATCGATCAACCTCGAATACCGCCGCAGCGGCACGGGACCCAGCAGCGGCCAGCTCCAGTATTCGATCAACGGTGGGACGTTCACGAACGCCGGCGCGCTCGCGTACGGCAGCAGCAGCAGCTCCGGTGCGACCCACGACGCCATCGATCTCACCGGCGTCGCCGCGCTTCAGGGCCTTGCTGAAGGCACGGCCGTCAACTTCCGCTTCGTGAACTTCGGCGGCACGAGCGCCGGCGGCACCTGGTACGTCTTCGACGTCGGCTCCGACGCGGGCGTGGATGATCTGACGGTCAACGGAACCGTCACGGACGTCGTCGCCACCACCAACACGTCGACGGCCATCACGTCGATCACCCCGCACCCGGCCAACGCCGGCGACACCGTGACGTTCGAAGCCAGCGTCAACGCCCTGTCCGGGAGCAGCACGCCGACCGGAACGGTCGCGTTCATCACCAACAACGGCACGGGCATTACGCTCGCCTCGGGCCCGCTCAGCGGCAGCGGCACGACCGCCAACGTCAGCACGACCGCCGTCCTCCCATCGGGCTCGTACACCGACATCGTCGCCGTCTACACGCCGAGCGGGTTGTTCGGCGCGAGCACGTCCAGCCCGAACGCGCCCCTCACCGTCAATCCATCCGTCATCAGCTTCACCGGCGCGACGCACGACGAGGACTTCGATGGTTTGCCCACCGGCGGCCAGGCCAGCGCCGGACCGACCACGCCGATCGAAATCGCCGGCCTGCCGGGTTGGGCGTACGCGAAAGCCGGCGGCACCAGTTCGGGCAACACCCTGAGCTACCAGGTGAGCAACGGCGCCTCCAACACCGGGGCCGTCTTCAACTACGGCACGACCGATGACTCGGATCGCGCCCTGGGGCTGCTGGCCAGCGGCACGAATTTCGGGCGCATCGGCGCCATCTTCAGCAACGACTCCGGGTCCGCGGTCGACGAGATCACCATCTCGTTCGACGCGGAAACCTGGCGCGCCGGCGACCAGACCGCCAACACGCTGGCGTTCGAGTACAAGCTCGCTGGCGCAGGGATCAGCGATGAATTCGGGTGGACGCCGGTCACCGCTCTCGATGCAACGCGCACCGGCGACGCGGCTCCTCTGGGCGGCCAGGCGCGCGTTGGGAACACCGACTTCGCCACGCTGGCCGCCGGCATTGCGGGGCTGAACTGGCAACCCGGCCAGACGCTGGTCATCCGGTTGACGGACGCCAACGACAGCGGCGCGGACGACGGGCTGGCCATCGACAACTTCAGCCTGTCGGCCGGCCCCGCCGTCGGCCTTCCTGCCTGGGTCGCGCCGGGCAGTGTTGCGACCTGGGACGCCGGCACGCACACGCTCAACGTCACAGGCGCGGCGACGATCATCGCCGATCCGGGCGTCGACGTTCCGATCATCAACGCCACCGGCGCGTCGGCCGTGTTGACGATCGACCCGGCGAGCGACCAGCGCATTCACGTCGGCGGGTTGAACCTGACCGGCGGCGCCACCGCGACGGTGACGTCGCTCGGCGGCGCCCGCACGGCGACGAATCACCGCGTGCTGGTGGTTCCCGGCTCGGCGTTGTCGATCGACGGCACGAGCCAGCTCGACCTGACCGACAACGACTTGATCGTCAAGAACGGCAACGCGCTGACGGTAGAAGGGTTGGCGTTCGCGTCCCGCAACGTCGCCGGTGGCGGGTCGTGGGACGGCACGAACGGCATCACGTCGTCCACGGCCGCGGCCGAGTTCATCGCCAACGGGCTGGAGATCACGTCCCTGGGCGTGCTCCGCAACGGTGACAACGTCAACGGCGCGTTCACGACCTTCGCGGGCGAGAGCGTGACCGAGAACGACGTGCTCGTGAAGTACACGTACGCCGGCGACTTCACCCTCGACGGCCAGGTGAACGGCGACGACGAGGGCATCCTCGGCTTGTTCTACGACAACGGCGCGAGCAACGAGCACCACTGGTTCGACGGCGACCTCACCGGCAACGGCACGGTCGACGCCGACGACGAAGGACTGTTGGGCCTGCTCTTCGGCAACGGAACCGCAGGGAGCGCCTTCGAATTGCTGTAACCCGTCGTATCCGGCCGCGCGGCGAAG
>JBAUGM010000594.1:0-12323 GCA_049679725.1 Tepidisphaeraceae bacterium | reverse complement strand
GTGTGGCCGCCCGCGCCGCTCTCGGCAATGCCGCTGCCGCCCGTGCCGACGCCCGTGAAATCGGGGCTGACGTCGCCCCCGCTGTGGCTGCCGGGGCCGTCGTCGGGCGCGCCGACGCCCGCGTCGCGCGGGACATCGCTCGCGCCGGCGCGTCCGGAGCGGTGGCTCTGGTGTGTCCCGGCAAGGTCTTCGCCACGGCGCACGCGACGGATCGCTTCATCGGGCGGGATGCCGAAGTCGTTGCCCGATCCGCGGGCCTTCACGCCGACGCGACTGTTCGTGCTCCCCTTGCTCGCGGCCACCGAACTCGCGCGGCGGGCGCTCGGCTTCTTCCCGGCCGCCGCCTTCCTCTTCTTCGACGACTTCTTCTTTCCCGTCGACTTCTTTCTCTTCCTCGCCGTCACGTTTCTCTTCTTCTTCGGCGTCACGCTCCTCTTCTTCTTCGCCGTCGCGGTCTTCTTCCTGGCTGCGGCCTTTCCCATGGGCAGCGCGACGTTGCGGCCTCCCGTTCGCGCCGTCGCTGATGTGCTGCGACGCCGGAACCACACCCGCTTCGGGCCGGGGCCCTTGGCACGTGCCCGATTGCCACTACCCGTCCGCGTCGCCTGCTTGCGCGCCATCAATTCGCTCCTTCCGTGATCATCCTGCATCCAACCTACCGCCATCGCGTCCAACCTCGCCATGCGGAAAATCAATCGCGCGGCGAGCACGCGCGCACGAAAGAAAGCCGCCGGCGGAGCCGGCGGCTTCGAACTGCAGAATCAATGGAGAACCGCGCGAGCCGTTACTTGGCGGCGGGCGCCGCCGGAACTGCGCCGGCCGCCTTCTTCGCCGTATCGAGCATCGTGCGCACGCTGGGCAGTTTCGTCTGGATCGCGGCGGGCAGCGACGCTTTGTTGTCTTCCAGCTTCTTCAGCGTCGTTTCCGCCAGGTCGAGCTTGTTCTCCTTGATGTAGGTGGTGACCTGCTCGATCTGCTTGGTCGCTTCCGCGGCCGCGGGGCTGGCGGCGACGGCATCGGCAGCGGCGTCGGCGCCCTTCTTCACCGCGTCACCGGCGGCTTCCGCCGTCTTCTTCGTCGCGTCGGCGGCATCACCCGCCGCAGACTTCACACTGTCGGCTGCGCCTTCCGCCGCCGACTTCGTCGCGTCCACTGCCTCTTCCGTCGCTTCCGGGACGGCCGAAGGCGCGGCCGATGGCGTCGCCTCGTCCTTCTTCTCGCATCCGCCGACCACGATCGCACAACCCAACAGGGCTGACCACATCATCTGAGAGCCACGCATGAATTCCTCCTTATGGAATAGAGGGCTCGAAGTTGACCATCACTCTAACGGCGAACGGGCTCAACCGGAAACGATCAATCTCGGCGCGTCACTTCCTGACGCGCGGCCTGCGCCGCCCCGCCTTTGTCGCGACGCCCGTCCTGAGGTACAAAATGGGGAACATGTCCCTCGACCAGAGCGGCCCGGGCCGCAACCCCAGCACGTCGCACCCGCCGCACATCTCACCCCCGGGCGATGCGCCCAAGCGGGTGGTCGTCGTATCGCTCATCATCCTGACGGCCGTCATTTTCGTGGGGCTCTTCACCGTGCTGTACGTCCGCTGGGCCAGCTCGGACGAGCCGAGCTCGGCCCTGATCGTCTCCGTCACCCCCGCTTTCGAAGGCGCGGAGATCGAAGTGGGCGGCGTCGCGCTGGCCCAACCGCACAAGGTGATCGTCGGTGGACGAAATAGCAAGACGATTCCCTTCTACCTTGATCGCGGCAGCTACACGATTCGCATTTCGCGCGACGCAAAGGAGATCTACTCGGCGGACTTCTTCATCAACCCCAACGAGGGGCGGAAGATCGATCTCCAGGGCCTGGAGCACCTGCTGCCCACCACTCAACCATCAAGCGGCTCCGGCGCGCCGCAGGCACGCTAAACAGGAGCGCACGAATCGCGAGCACCTACCGCTTGTCATCCTGAGGTACTCCGAAGGATCTCCACCGTCGCAAGCGTGAGATCCTTCGGAGTACCTCAGGATGACAAACCTCGCGTGGTGTTCGAGAATCATCACCGTTTACTTTAGCGCGCCCGGGGCAACCGACGAAGGACCAACCCAACATGCCGACCGAGAAGCCGACCGTCCTGGTGACCGAGGGTTCCGATGCGCGGCCCCTCGCCTGGCTGCGCGAACGGGCGGAGGTGATCGAGATCCCAACGTCCGCGCCGGACTTCGGCGCGGCATTGGCGCGCGCGGACGCGCTGGTCGTCCGCACGTACACGCGCGTGGACGATGCGCTGCTCGCGCGCGCCCCGCGATTGAAGGTCGTCGCGCGCGGCGGGGTCGGGCTGGAGAGAATCGACGTCGCCGCGTGCCGGAAGCGCGGCGTCGAGGTCGTCTACACGCCCGACGCCAACACGGTCGCGGTGGGCGATTACGTCTTCGGCGCGATGCTGCAATTCATCCGCCCGTGGGCGCGGTTCAAGGATGCCGCGTACGCGCCCGACGAATTCAAGCGGATCCGCACATCCCTGCGCGGCCGGCAGCTTAACGAGCTGACGCTGGGGATCCTCGGCTTCGGCCGGGTCGGGCGGCGCGTGGGTTCGATCGCCGTGAACGGCTTCGGCATGCGCGTCATCTACAACGACCTGCTCGCGATCGATCCGAAGACGATCCCGTTCGCCGGCACAGCAGTGGACAAGCCGGCGCTCTTCCGCGAAGCGGACGTGCTCACGATTCATGTCGACATGCGCCCCACGAACCGTCACCTCGTCGGGCCCGAGCAGATCGCGCACATGAAGCGCGGCGCGATGCTGATCAACACCAGCCGCGGCGAAGTGCTCGATGCCCATGCCGTCGCCGACGCGATGCGAAGCAATCATCTCGCGGCTGCGGTGCTGGACGTGTTCGATCCCGAGCCTCCGCCCGCGGACTTTCCGCTGCTGGGGATGGAGAACGTGCTGCTCACGCCGCACATGGCGTCGCGGACGAGCATCGCGGTGGAGAACATGGGGTGGGTTGTACGGGACGTCGTCGAGGTGCTGGAGGGGCGCAAGCCCAGGTTCCCGGCGCCGTGACTGTGACGCCTCGCCGCACTCCGCAATGTGTTCACGACGAACGTCATCAGTCGCTGCACGTCATTCCGAAGGGAGCGGTAGCGACCTGAGAATCTCGGGTGCGAGAGCGATCATCGAGCCCGAGATCCTTCTGCTCGTAAAACTCGCATCAGGATGACGTAACTCGCCGCGCGCCTTGCTGATCGAAAACGCTGCGGTACTCCGGGGGGACAAGCTTTACGCAGCAGCGGGTTTCGTCGCGACGGGCAGCGCGAAGACACGCACGCAGTTTCGTCCCGAATGCTTCGCGTTGTACATCGCCAGGTCCACGGCCTTCAAAAGCTGGGCGACCTGCTTGAACGGCCCGCCCGGTTCGAACACGGCGACGCCAATGCTCACCGTGACGGGAATGCCGGCCTTCTCGCAGGCGATGGGCTTGGCCTCGACGGCGCGGCGGATGATCTCCGCGATCTTCGCGGCGGCGGCGCGGTTCGATCCGGGGAGCACGAGCATCATCTCCTCGCCGCCGTAGCGCGCCGCGAGGTCGTGCGACTTGGCGGCGCCGCGCAGGAGCTTCCCGAGAGTGCGGAGCACCTGGTCGCCCGCAGGGTGACCGTGTTTGTCGTTGACGAGCTTGAACCTGTCCACGTCGAGCATCAGCAGCGCGAGCGGCTCGCCCTCCTCGACGGCCTTGGCGAACTGCGTGCCGAGAAACGCGTCGAAACGAGCGCGGTTGGCCAGGCCGGTCAGCGCGTCCGTCGTCGCCGCCGCTTGCAGTTGCTTGTTCTGGGCCTTGAGGGTCGTCGCCTGCTGCTGCGACTGAAGCGTGATCTCGACCAGCGCCTCGTTCGCCTTCTTCAAGACCGCCTCGTACTCGCCCGATGAGCCGATGTTGATCTCGAACAGGGATGCGACCTCGCGCGTGCGCCCGCCAATCTCGGAGAGCAGCGCGTCGGCGTCGTGCATCTGGAAGTGCTCCTTGCAGAGCGTCCGCACGTGCGCGATGGCGGGGGCGGCGTGATCGTCGACGAAGACGTCGGCGCAGCGCCCGGCGACGCGGACGAGATCGGCCAGCTTCTTCAGCGCCGGGTCTTTGAGTTCGCTGGCATCGTTGTGCGCACCCATCGGGATCGTCAGGACCGGCGGGAGCTTCCACTGCTCCGCGAGCATCTTGCCCACGGCCGCGTGGTCCATCTGCAGCGAGCGCTGCTCGGCGGCGGCCAGTTCCTCGTGCGACGGCGCGGCCGCGAAGATCTCGCCGTACTCGTCGCCGAGCACCTGGTCGAGCACGAGCATGCCGATGTCCATCAGCAGCGCAACGAGGAACGCCTCCTCCTGCTGCACGAGGTTGGCCTTCGTCGCGAGCGTGCGCGCCGCAGTCGCGGCGAAGATGCTACGCCGCCAGTACGTCAGGTGCTTGAAGCCCTCTGCTTTTGTCTTGCTGAGGTTCGAGACCAGCGAGAAGCCCAGGACCAGCGTCTTGACCGATTGCAGGCCGAGGATGACCAGCGCGTGGCTGATCGTGCTGACGTGCTGGCTGCGGCCGTAGAAGCTGGAGTTGACGGTGCGGAGGATCTTGCTCGACAGCGCGGGATCCTTCGAGATGATCCGCGCGATCTCCGCGATGTCGACTTCGGCGCGCTGCGTGAGTTCCAGGACCTGGATGGCGATCGCCGGCAGCGTCGGCAGGTTGGGACATTGCCGGATACGGCCGACCAGTTGATCGTTCATGCGCGGTGTTCGCTCACTCCAAAGACACCCCGACCACCCCGCGTCTCACGATCGTCCGACGCGCCGGCTTATCAAATTATCGGTGCAGATACGGTAAGACTTTGCGATCGGGATCACATTCCGCGAGATCGAAGTCCGGTAACAACGCACATGAAGCCCGCCGCTCGCGGCGGGTTCTCTTGCTTGACGCAAATGCAGTAAACCCGCCGCAAGCGGCGGCGCTTCACGGAAGCCGGAAATCCTCGCGGCGCGAGGGCTACTTCGCCTTCTGAGCTTCGTTCACCGCCTCCTCGATCGCCTTCTCCTGCCCCCCTCCGACGAGCACCTTGCTCACGTTGCCGTCTTTACCGATCACGACCGTCATGGGGATGGCCTCGGCCTTGTACTGCTCGCCGACCTTGCCGTCGGTATCCAACAGAACGGGGAGGGAGAGGTTCTTATCGGTCATGAACTTCTGCACCTTCTCCTTCTCCTCCGCGAGGTTGACGGCGAAGACTTTTGCGCCATCGGCGCCCTGCTCCTTGGCGAACTTGTCGAGCGCGGGCAGCGATGCGACGCAGGGGCCGCACCACGTGGCCCAGAAGTCGAGCACCACGACCTTGCCCTTGAGGTCGGCGACGGCGACGTCCTTGTCGTCGAGCCCCTTGAGCTTGAACTCGGGCGCCGGCTTGCCGACCAGCGCCGAAGCCGCGCCCTCCGGACCGGCGGCGGCGGGCGATGCCGCTGCCGCGTCGCGCGCGCCCTGCGGCGGCGCCCACGCGAACTGCTCGGCCTTGGGTGCGCCGTCGGGCACGACGTTCGTGTAATCCACGATGAACTCCGCGGCCTTGATGTCCGGCGCACCACGCTGCTCGATCGTCTTGCGCAGGTCCAGCGTCACCCGGCGGAGCAGGTGCGTCGCCGGATCGAACAGCAACGTCATGTCGTCCGCGTCCCGCGTCACCTGGAGGGCCGCGTATGCTTTACTATCGAGCGTGACGTCCTCGACGCGCTTGGCGCTGAACCCCTCGAGCATCTTCGTCGGCTCCTGCGAGATCGCCATCAGCAGCGAGGGGTTCTCGCCGAAGAGCATGTTCCCGATCGGCTGGGGGACGTTGGCGAGCTTGTCCTTCGACGCATCGGTCGACGAGTAGACGTTCTCGGCCGGCAGGAAGACGTACATCTTCTCGCCCGTCGACCCGAGCACGACCCCCTCCTTCGATTCGTGGCGGAACTTGTTCGGCGCGACGTACGACCCGCTGAACTCCTGCTGCTGCTGGTTCTTCTGCCCGGCGACATCGAAGTTGCCGGAAACCTTGCCCGCCACTTCGAGCGCGCTGAGCTTGCCGTAGGCGGACTTCACCTGGCCGAGGAGGTCGGCGGCCTTCGGTTCGACCTGCGCGGGCGCGCGCTCTGCCGGCGCTGGCGTCGTCGGCGCGTCACCTGACGGGACCGTCGTCTGCGCGCCGATGAACGGCGCGAGGGCGATGATCGAAACCAACATCACGGCAACGGCCCAGCGGATAAGGGGGCGAGATTTCATTGGCAGCTCCAAACGGTTCTACGCAGAAGAGGAAACGACTGAATCTAACAGTCAGTGTATGCCTGCAGGTTGCAGTGGTCATTCGCGAAACGTCGCGAAAACGTGAAGCGTGAAGATGTGACAGGATCCCTTCTTCTCACGTTTCACGTCTTCACGTCTTTCACGTTTCTGTTTCACTTCTCCCCATCACCCGAACTCATCGCCGCGAAAGGTATTGCCCAAATAAGCGCTGCGCACCCCGGCATCATTGATGATCTCTTTCGGGGTGCCTTCTTTGAATACCCTGCCGTCGTTGATGATCAACGCGCGGTCGCAGACGCGCAACGTTTGGGCAACGTTGTGGTCGGTGATCAGCACGCTCTTGCCGAACTCTTCCTTCAGACGCTTGACCTCGCGCTGAAGATCCTCGACCGCGATCGGATCTACGGCGCTAAACGGCTCGTCGAGCAGGATGAGCTTCGGCTGGGTGACCAGCGCCCGCGCGATCTCGAGCTTGCGCTTCTCCCCGCCACTGCAAAGGGAGGCCTTCTGATTTCGCACCTTTTGCAGGCCGAACTGGGAGAGGAGTTGCTCGCCGCGCTTGATGCGCTCGGATCGGCGGATGTTGAGGGTCTCGAGGATTGCCTGAAGGTTCTGCCAGACCGTGAGTTGGCGAAAAATGCTCTGTTCCTGGGAGAGATAGCCAATCCCCCGCCGGGCTCGCTGGTACATCGGAAGATGGGTGATGTCAGAGGCGTCGAACGCGACCGCCCCGCTCTCCGGGGTCACCATGCCGAGGATCATGCGGAAGGTGGTCGTCTTGCCCGCGCCGTTTCGGCCGAGCAGACCGACGATCTCCTGCTGGGCGAGCAGGAAGCTCACCTCGTTGACGACGGTCCGACCGTTGTAACTCTTGACCAGCTTGGTGACTTCGAGAAGGTTCATTCGCCCGTTTGCCGGCCGGAAGTTGAGGCGGCTAGTCTCCCGAGCGCTAGGTGAAAATCAAGGGCATCCCCCAAATGTGGATAACTCGTGGATAAATCCGGAACGCCACTCGCTGAAAAGTGTGGCAGCACACATAACCGTCCGGAGGTTGCCCGGCCTTAACGCATCGCTAGTGCGCACTACACATTGAACGATCCCGATTCCCTCTTGTAAACATTTGTAAAAACTAGACTTGGCAACGGTCACAATGAATCGGCTTTGCGTAATGCGAGCAAACTCGCAAAAAATGCCCGAAAAAATGCGTGTCAAGCACAACGTGCGTCAGATTGTCCCCGGAATATCCGCGCCAATGTGGATAAGTGGATGCAAAGTGCGCGTCATTCGCTCACGAGAAGTCAAGAATTTTTTGGTGACGGCCTCAGCCTTTGATATTCTCCGCCTTCGATTCAACGCGTTCTCCGGCACCTCAGGACGCGTTTCCGCTCGGGAAGGGCTCGGCGGAAGGAGTTGTGCCGCAGTTGAGAGGCTTCTCTGTAACAAAGCCTGCGCCTCGCGAAAGGACCGGCTAGCATGGCCACGGGGAAGGTTAAGTGGTTCAACGACCAAAAGGGGTTCGGCTTCATCTCGTCTGAAGAGGGCAAAGACGTCTTCGTCCACCACAGCGTGATCGAAGGCCAAGGCTTCCGCACCCTGCAAGACGGCGAATCCGTCGAATACGACGCGGAGGATGGACCCAAGGGCTCGAAGGCGACGCGCGTCAAGCGCCTTGCGCCGGCGCCCGCCGAGGCGTGATTCGCTCCCCCCGCGATCCTGAACGCACCGCACGATGAGGTTACACCCGCCCCCATGGGCGGGTGTTTTCACGCGCAGGCATGCGCCGCTTGCGCATTCGCGGATCGACGCGAGTTGGTTCGCGAAGCCGCAAGCGGCGTACACATCGCGGGACACACGGCAGATTACGCCACGACCGCGCCCTTGCTCGCCGCCGCGGGCTCGCTATCGCCTTCGGCGCCTTCGATGTCTTCGCTCGACTTCGTCCACTCGCGCAGCTTCTTGATCGCGTCGGGCAATACCTCTTCCGGCTCCGCGATGTTCGGCAGCCAGGCTTTCTCCCACTCCACCGTCACCCACCCCTTGTACCCCACGCCGCGCAGACGCGTGAGGAACGTTTCGATCTTCACGTCGCCCTCGCCGAGCTTTGTGTACGATGCGCCGAGCGAGCCGAGTTTCGCGTCCTTCACCTGCGTGTATTGGATCCTGCTGTTCAGCGTCGGCACCGACAGGTACGGCGACTCCCCGATCATCGCGGCGTTGAACACGTCCCAGCACGCGGCGATCGATGGGTGACTGAGCCGATCGAGGATCAGCCACATCTCTTTGGCGGAGCGGAACGAGAGCGCGTTTTCGATGACGATCGTGACGGAGCGCTCCGCCGCATAGTCCGCCAGCGGCAGGATCCAGTTCCCCAGCGCCACGCCCGCCGACGAGCGATCCTGCCCCGCGCGCACCTGCGTGTCAAACACCTTCACCATCGGGCAACCCAGCGCCGCGGCCGTATCGATGAACTGCCGAAGGTCCGCGGCAAGCACCTTGTCGCGCCGCCCGTTCTGCGTCATCGCGATCGAGCTGGCGAGGCAGCAGATCTCGATCTTGTTTCGATCGAATACGTCGCGCACCTTCCGCGGATCGGTGAGGAACGGATTTGAAGCGGTGAGGATCGCTTCGTTCAGGAAACCGCGGATTTCGACGCCGTCATAGCCGTACTCCAATGCGCGGGCGACGATCGTGTCGAAGTCCCACTTCGGACAGCTCACGGTGCTGAATGCGAATTTCATGTGGTGACGAGCGTAAACGTCAAGAAAAGCAGGGTCAAGCAAGGCTCGACGCGGGCGACCGGATCTAGACGCGACTGTACAGGAGGCGCTCGACGTCTTGCGCGCCGTGCGCCACGGCCAGCACGTCGATCCCGTCATCGGTCGCGAAGTAGAACACGAGGTGGTTTCGAAAGCCTCGGACCCACCAGGAACGCACGCCCGCCAGGCGCGGGCTCTCGTATTGCTTCAGACTCCCGATGCGAGGCGCGCGGGCGAGATCCTTCAAGGTGACCTGGACAGCGTCGATGAATCGGATCGCGAGGGCTTCGCTCTGGTCCAGGAGATGTAAAGCGATTCGCGCGACGTCATCGTCAACACCCTGGCGGCGGCGGATGCGCGTGCTCACCGCCCGCGCTCCCGAGCGGCGGACCGAACTCGTTCACGAATCGACTCGAAGTCTGTTTCGGTCATCTCACCGGCGTTCGGCGCGTCGGCCCGCTGCATGAGCAGCGATTCGATTTCGGGCGTGACGCCTTCAAGGTCAGCACGCATGAGCGACAGAAGGTATTGTCCCACGTCTCGCCAGCCAGCTCGTTCAGCCCGCGCAACGAGGTCGTCAGGGACGTTGATCTGCACGGTTGCCATTCTCCTGAGCATATCAGCGGGAACATGACCCTTCCACCCTTCCCGCCGAATCCGTTCGAGGCGCTCCGCCTGCCCCGCGTCGAGTTCCGCCTGAGTGATGGCGGGCATCATGAAGACCATGGTGCAAAGAGCGTAAGCCGATGCCCGCATGCGCGCGTGAAACGTTCCTTCGCCGTCTCTACAATCGTCTGCGATGATCAACCTGGCTTTCTCCACCAACGCCTTCAAGAAGAACACCCTCGACGAGGCGATCGATACGATCGCCTCCATCGGCTACCGCGGCGTCGAGCTGATGGCCGACCTGCACCACGCCTATCCGCCCGCCATGGACGAGGCGCGACGCCAGCACACGCGGCAGCGCATCGCCACGCCGGGCCTCGTCGTCAGCAACGTCAACGCCTTCACCCTCTTCGCCTGCGGCGACACGTACCGCCCCACCTGGATCGAGGCCGACGAGTCGAACCGCCGCCGGCGCATCGACCATACGCTGGCGAGCGTGGAACTCGCGGCTCAGTTCGGAGCGAAGACCGTCAGCCTTCAACCTGGCGGGCCGATGATCGGCACGGACCTGACGCGCGACCGCGCGGGGGAGTTGTACGCAGAAGGATTGGCGGAGGTCGTTCCGCTCGCGAAGCGGCTCGGCGTCATCCTCGCCGTGGAACCCGAACCCGGCCTCTTCATCCAGACCGCGGCCGAGTACCTCGAGTTCAAGAGTCGATTCTTCAAGAACGAGGACGCCGTCCGCATGAACTGCGACATTGGCCACCTCTTCTGCTGCGGCGAAGACCCCGCGACCGTCATCCGCACCCACACCGAGCATGTCGCCCACGTGCACGTCGAAGACATCGGCAAGAACCGCGTCCACCAGCACCTCACCCCGGGCAAGGGCGTCATCGATTTCGCGGGCGTGTTCAAGGCGCTGGAGGACGTCGGCTACACGGGGTGGACGACGGTTGAACTCTATCCATACGAAACGACCGCGGGCGGCGTGGCGAAGCTCGCGTACGAGCACCTTCGCCCGATCCTCGACAACTAATGCGGTTCAAGATCAAGCCGCGAATGAAGGAAGACACGGCGATCCTCCAGTTTCCCCAGCTTCCCAATCGTGCGCGATTGTCGTGACAAAGGCGCAAAAGGAGTTACGGCAAAATCGGATCTCCGAAGAATTTTTTGCGCTGTTTTTCGGGGCTTTTTGCGCGACGCGCCGACCGCCGTGCGCGTTTGTCACGATAAACGCGCACGATCGGGGGTGGGGTGGCGTTCGCGATCGCGGGCCCGACGGTTCGATGCGGCACGGCAGGAAGCGCCGGATGCAACGTGATGCAACAGGATGCAACAATATTTTTTCGTATGATGAACCGGGCACGCGTAACTACCGGGAGCGGCCGGGAGTTCGAGGCCGGGGTGAAACGCGGGTTCACAGAATCTGTTGCACGGGAGGCGAGAATGAAGCGGATGGGCGAGTTGCTGTTGGTCACGGCCATCGCACTTATCGTTACGCACGAGATCGCGCGGGCGGAGAGCTTCCGCGTCGTCGGCTATTACGCGGAGTGGGAGCAGCAATTCCCCGTCGAGCGGATCCCCGCCGAGCGGCTCACGCACGTCAACTACGCGTTCGCGATCATCAAGGAGGGGAAATGCGCGATGCGCAACGCCGAGCTGGCGCCTGCGAACTTCAAGAAGCTCTCGGAGCTGAAGAAGAAGCGCCCGCAGCTCCAGACGCTCATCAGCGTGGGCGGCTGGGCGGATTCGGAGCTGTTCTCCGACGTCGCCTTAACCGATGAATCGCGGCAGACGTTCGCCAAGTCGTGCGCCGACTTCGCCGCCGAGCACCAGCTCGACGGCGTCGACATCGACTGGGAGTTCCCCGTCTCCGGCGGCGAAAAGGGGAACATCGCGCGGCCGCAAGACAAGCGCAACTTCACGCTCCTGCTCGCCGAGCTCCGCAAGGCGCTGGACGCGCGCGGCAAAGCCGACGGCAAACGCTACCTGCTCACCATCGCCGCGCCCGCGGGCGGGTACGCGCGCATCGAGATGGGCCAGTTCCACCGCCACCTCGATTTCGTCAACGTGATGGCCTACGACTTCGCCGGCGACTGGAGCCCGCGCACGGGGTTCAACGCCGCGCTTCATCCCGTACCGGGCCACCCCGATCAGCCCAGCGCGTCCGCCGCCGTCGAGGCGTACCTCAAGGCAGGCGTGCCGCCGGACAAGATCGTCCTCGGGGTCCCCTTCTACGGCCGCGGCTGGGCGGGCGTGAACCCCGAAGACAACGGCCTGTTTCAACCCCGCGACCCCCCCGACGCCGCGTCAGCAAAAGGCAAACGCGTCGGCCCCGCGAACTACCGCGAGCTGAAGAACGACCGCGACGGCCAGGCGGGCAAGCGCTTCTGGCACGAGCAGGCGAAGGTGCCGTGGATGTGGAACCCGCAGACGCGCGTCTTCATCTCCTACGACGACCCCGAGTCGCTGCGGCTTAAGGCTCGCTACGCGCGCGACAACAAACTCGGCGGCGTCATGTTCTGGGAGCTGAGTCACGACGATGAGGAGTCGTCGCTGCTGAACGCGCTGCACGAAGGACTTCGATACTGACGTAGCGACCGCGCTCTTCCGTGGCTTGGGCGTCTCGCCCGAGCACGTCGGCGG
>JBAUGM010000593.1:0-8244 GCA_049679725.1 Tepidisphaeraceae bacterium | reverse complement strand
GTCCAACCTTCCCGCCGGTGGCACCGCCGCACCGTCCGCGCCGTCCGCCGGCGCGACCCCGATGCCCGCCGTCGATCAGCTCCAGGGCCGACCCATCGGCCGCGTGCTGACGAAGATGGGCAAGGTCACCCGCGAGCAGGTCGTCGAAGCCCTCACCTTCCAAAAGAGCAAGGGCGGCGCGCTCGGCCGAATCCTCATCGACCTCGGCTACGTCAGGGAATCCGACCTGAACATCGCGCTCGCGGCCCAGAAGGGCTACGAGCTGTTCAACCTCGAAGGGATCAACATCCCCAAGGTCGCCATCGACGCCGTCCCCGCGCAGATCGCCACCACCAACAAGGTCCTGCCCGTCGAGTTCGACCCGGCGACGAAGAAGTTGACCGTGGTCATGGCCAGCCAGGAGAACTTCCGCGCGCTCGACGACCTGCGCTCGCTGATGGGCTACACCGTCAGCGCCAAGATCGGCGACGCCGAGCAGATCGAGCGCCTGATCGCCAAGCACTACCAGGCCAACGCGGAAAGCCTCGGCGAAATCCTCGGCGAGCTGAGCAGCGACGACAGCCTCAAGGACCTCAAGCACCGCGGCGAGTCGATCGACCTGGACTCGCTCAAGGAGGCCGCCGACTCCAACCCCGTCCGCAAGCTCATCAACCTCGTGCTGCTCCAGGCCATCAAGGACAAGGCCTCGGACATCCACTTCGAGCCGTTCGAGGACGAGTTCAAGATGCGCTACCGCATCGACGGCGTGCTCTACGAAATGATGCCCCCGCCCAGCCACATCGCGCCCGCCATCAGCTCGCGCATCAAGGTCATGGCGAACCTCGACATCGCCGAGCGGCGCATGCCGCAGGACGGGCGCATCGAGCTGTCGGTCAACAACCAGCCGATCGACCTCCGCGTCAGCGTCTTGCCGACGATGTTCGGCGAGTCGGTCGTCATGCGCGTGCTCGACCGCAGCAACGTCCAGCTCGACCTCGACAAGCTCGGGCTGCGCGACGACGACCTCACCGTCATCCGCCAGCTCATCCACAAGCCCAACGGCGTCGTCGTCTGTACCGGCCCGACCGGCTCCGGCAAGACGACCACGCTCTACGCCGCCCTTCGCGAGCTGAACGAAATCAGCTCGAAGCTGATCACCGCCGAGGACCCCGTCGAGTACGACATCGACGGCATCATCCAGTGCCAGATCCGCGCGGAGATCGAGCTGACGTTCGCCCGCATCCTGCGCAGCATGCTGCGTCAGGACCCGGACATCGTGCTGGTCGGCGAGATTCGCGACCAGGAAACCGCCAAGATCGCCATCGAAGCGTCGCTGACCGGCCACCTGGTCTTCAGCACGCTGCACACGAACGATGCGCCATCGTCGATCGCGCGTCTGCTCGACCTGGGCCTCGAGCCGTTCCTCGTGACCGCCGCGCTGGAAGGCATCATCGCCCAACGCCTCGTCCGCCGCATTTGCGCCAACTGCAAGACCGAGTACACGCCCGCCGAGGAGCAGCTCATGGAGCTGGAGCTCCGCCCCGACGACGTGCAGGGCCGCAAGTTCTGGTACGGCAAGGGGTGCGAAACCTGCAACAACACCGGCTACCGCGGCCGCCAGGGGATCTACGAGATCATGCTGCTGGACGACGAGATCCGCGACATGATCATCAAGCACGCGAGCACGCAGGTGCTGCGCATGGAAGCCCGCAAGCGCGGCATGCGCACGCTGCGGCTTTCCGGGCTGATGGCGATCTATGATGGGGTGACGACGATCGAGGAAGTCGTGCGCGAGACGATCATGGAAGAGGGATAACCGGGCACGCTGTGCGTATGGCAGTCACCAGCTTTCCAAAGACGCCTGCGGCCTCACGTCGCATCATGACGGCGGCGGACCTTCCGCATCTGCTTAGTGCGCTGGGGGATATTCCTCCTGAGCGACTGATGCTGGATCCGCTCCCCGGGACCGCTACCGAAGCCGATGTTGTCCGGCTTGTGGACGGGGATGACAAGGTCCTGTGCGAACTGGTCGATGGCACCCTGGTGGAGAAACCGGTGGGGTTTATCGAAGCGTACCTCGCGACGTCGGTTGCCACAAAACTCGCGAACTTCGCCCAAGAGCATGATCTGGGCATCGTCGTCGGCGCGGATGCAATGTTGCGGATGACGGGCGGGAACGTGCGTCTTCCCGACGTCAGCTTTGTTGCGTGGGACGACCTGCCGGGTGGGAAGATTCCCAGCGAGGCCGTAGGTAAGTTCGCAGCTACTTTGGTGGTGGAAGTTCTCAGCCCATCGAACTCCAAGGCCGAGATGCGACGGAAACGCCAGGAGTATTTCACCTCGGGCACGAAGTTGGTTTGGGAGTTCGACTTGAAGTTACGTTCGGTAAGCGTGTTCACTTCACCCGAAACCGTCAGGACGCTTGGTGAGCAAGAAACGCTCGATGGTGGTGATGTCTTGCCCGGTTTCGCGTTGTCGTTGGCAAGCCTGTTTGCCCAACTGGATCGGATGCTGAAAGATTGAGGATGACGACCACCGCACGCCCCATCCCGCCGCCGCCGCCGCCGGCCGACAAAGCGCTGCCCTTCGATACGCTCGATGAGTTGATCGACGCCCTGGGGGTTCCCGCGTCGCGCATCCTGCTGAACCCGCCGATTGGAACCGCGACCGAAGCCGATGTCGTTCGGTTAGTGGACGGTGAACCCAAGCGCCTCGTGGAGTTGATCGATGGCACGCTGGTGGAGAAGGCGATGGGCAATCGCGAAAGCGAACTGGCGGCCGTATTGGTCGTCGCGATCGGCTCATTCGTTTATCCACGTAAGCTTGGAAAGGTTTACGGCGCTGACCTGATGGCGCGGATGAAGGGCAAGAACGTCCGCCTGCCCGACGTGGCGTTCGTGGCGTACGCCGACGTGCCTGGGGGCAAGTTGGTTCACGAGAGTATCATGTCCGCTTCGATGACCTTGGCGGTCGAAGCGCTCAGCCCTGGTAACACCAGGAAAGAGATGCGGCAGAAGCGCGAGGAGTACTTCGCATCCGGCGCAAGACGTGTCTGGGAGTTCGACATGAACACCCGGACCTGCGCGGTCTATTCCACCCCGGAGCAGGCAAGGATCCTCCGCGAGGGCGACACGCTCGATGGCGAAGACGTCCTGCCGGGCTTCACCGTTGGTCTCGCCGAACTCTTTGCCCAGGTGGATCGCCAAGGACCGTAACCCTCGCGTCTTAACGCCTTCTCCCCCAACTGGACACGGCGTACAATCCACCACGGCCGTTACCCCCCCCAGCGGAGATGCGCCCATGCCTACGTTCGCCTTTGAAGCGATGAATTCCTCCGGGCAGGAGGTCAAGGAAGAGATCGAGGCCACTTCATCCGAAGAGGCCATCGCCAAAATCCGCGGGAAGGGCTACTTCCCCACGAAAGTCCGTGAAAAGGCGGCCAAGAAGGGCGCCAAGAAGAAATCCGGCGGGGGCGAGGCGGGGCCGGTCGAAGTGAAGCGCAAGATGCCGATCTCCATCGGCGGCGTCCCGCGCAAGCAACTCGTCGGATTTACCCGGCAGCTCTCCACCCTCCAGGACGCCGGCCTCCCTATCCTCCGTAGCTTGCAGATCTTAGAACAACAGCAGAAGCCCGGATTGCTCAAGGCGATCATCGGCGGCGTCGCGGATGAGGTCGAGGGCGGCGGAACCCTCTCCGACGCCATGGCCAAGTTCCCCAAGGCCTTCGACAAGCTCTACGTCAACATGATCAACGCCGGCGAGGCCGGCGGTGTGCTCGACCTCATCCTCGCCCGTCTGGCCGACTTCATGGAGAAGGCTGCGCGCCTGAAGAAGAAGGTCATCGGCGCCATGATCTACCCGGCGGTGGTCATCTCGATCGCCGTCGCGATCGTGTCGATGATCATGATCTTCGTCATCCCCAAGTTCGAGCAGATCTTCAAGGACTTCGGCACCAAGCTCCCCAAGATCACGCAAATCCTGCTCGACGTCTCCCGCTGGTTCGCCAACTGGGGCTGGGCCTATGTCCTGGCCAGCCCCATCGTCTTCGCCCTCGTCTACCGCCTCATCCGCATGAGCGAGGGCGGCAAGTACGCGACCGACGCGATCAAGCTGAAGATCCCCATCCTCGGCAACATCCTGGGCAAGACCGCCATCGCCCGCTTCACGCGAACGCTCGGCACGCTGATCAGCGCAGGCGTGCCCATCCTCGACGCGATCAACATCACCAAGGAAACCTGCGGCAACGAGGTCTACAGCCGCGCCCTGGGCAAGGTCCACGACGCCATCCGCGAAGGCGAATCGATGGCCGACCCCTTGCGCGCCACCAAGGTCTGCGACGCCATCGTCGTCAACATGGTCGACGTCGGCGAAGAGACGGGCGACCTCGACAAGATGCTCATCAAGGTCGCCGACAACTACGACTCCGACATCGACGTGCTGGTCAGCTCGCTGATCAGCATCCTCGAGCCGGTCATGGTCGTGATCCTCGGCCTGATCGTCGGCTTCATCGTCATCGCCCTCTTCGCCCCGATGATCAGCCTGATCCAGGCGGTGTCCGGACAAGGTAAGAAATAGGGCAAGAAGTAGCCCCGATCGGGAGGGCGAGGCTCCGCGGGAGGGCGAGGCTCCGCGGGAGGGCGAGGCTCCGCCCGAGCCGCGGCTTGGAATGCGTAGCTCTTGAGGGTTGGAGGTTTGAGCGAGAGGACGAGCACCATGAGCGGAACCATCAAACCACAAACCTCAACCCTCAAACGACGTTCCCCGCGCGGCTTCACGCTGGTGGAGATCCTTGTCGTCATCGGGATCATCGTCCTCCTGCTGAGCATTCTGATTCCCGTTGTCGGCCGGGTTCAACGGTCGGCGCGAGTTGCGAGCGCGCAGGCGCAGCTTAATGCTCTGGCCGGCGCGATCCAGAACTACGAGCGCGACTACTCTGCCCTGCCCGGCCCGTTACCGTACGGCGACATTCGCGCAAACACAGCGCCCGCGCTCACGGTGTCGGGGACCGCGACAGCCGCGGGCTTCTCCAACACTTGGGACGGAACGAAGATCACGATGTCGGAGAACCTCGTGCTAGGGCTGCTTGGCGGGCTAAAGGTGATCGCGGGAACACCGCCGACGTTCGAGTACGATCCGGCACTGGTTGGTTCCGGCCCGAACAGCTTGAATTTGGCGAACCCAAAGAAGGGCAACGCCTATATCGAGCAGACAAACCTTTCATGGCGCCAAGATCCCACGGGCAAATCCGGTCAGTACAAAGATGGCGCCGGAAGTGCCGACGACACGATCATCCCGGAGCTCGTCGACACGTTTAACCCGCCGATGCCGATCCTTTACCTGCGGGCACGAAAGGGTGTCCAGCCGCAAACGACATTCACGCCGCAGGCTAATTCGGTCATCACACACGACCCGGGCGGGGCCGATGCCCGTGTCGGCCAGTATGACACGAGCCAGTACCTCGGATACGTCGTGGCGGATGCGGCCGGAGGCTTTATCGGCGAGGGGAAGAAGATCGACGTGAACGCGTACAAGAACTCGCCCGTCGCGCCGAGTGGCGGGAAGTTGCCGCACGGACTTACACCCCCCGTTGGTGACGTGCGCATGCGATCCATGCTTCAAGCGCCGCCGGCGGGTGCTACGTACGAGTACCCCTACAACGCCTTCCCGTACTTCCGCGACCCGGCCAGCCCTGACAACAACCCTAGGGCGCGTCAGAAGGACGGCTATATCCTCATCGGTGCCGGCGCCGATCGCGTCTACGGCACTGAGGACGATATCACGAGCTTCGGCAGCGTGGCGCAGTAGAGGAGTGGCGTGATGAGACAATCGCTCCAATGTCGACGCCCGCGCGGCTTCACGCTCGTCGAGATCCTCGTCGTCATCGGCATCATCGTGATCCTCGTTGGAATCCTCGTCCCGGTGATCAGTCGGTCGATGCGGGAGGCGAAGCGCACCCGCATCGCCGCCGACATGCAGGCGATCGGAACGGCCCTCGAAGCATTCAGGGCCGACCACGGCGATTACCCGCGCGTCGGAACACCGAACCTCGGCGCCGCGCTGCTTGGGCGGAATCTTGCCGGCCCACTGGGGGATGGGTATCTCCCGGGTTCGGCCTCGGTCAACCCCGACGATCCGCAAGACCCCCCGGCGCATGTCGCAGGAATGATGTATCTCCCGGGCGATGCCGTGAACGCGGGCAACGTGAACTATGTCGCATTGGTCGAGACAACGACGACGCCGCCCGTCGTGAACGTATGGGTCGCCTGCGGCGCTGTGAACCAAGGTGGGGCGACGGACGGTGCAGATGGTCCGGGCATACGGATGCGCCCGGGTGGCAAGAAGTGGGGGCCGTACGTCCAGGAAGGCAAGTTCAAGCTGCGCGGCTTGGCGATCCTCGACATCTTCGACAACCCGATCCTTTATTTTCCCGCTGGCACGGGCAAGCCGAACGTGACGATTGCGGGCGGTTACCTGCCCACCATTCAGACGCCCACGCCGGTGAATGTCGACACTGCGCTGTACGACACGTCCGACAACTGGGTGGCCTTTCAACGCCCGACCGATGCCGACGCGCGGCCCGCCCAGCAACGCATTCACGCGATGCTCGGCGACATCATCATGAACGGATCACAGGAAGGCGCGATTGACACCGCCTCCGGCGAGCCGGAAGCGCAATCCGCGCCGTTCCTGCTCTGGTCCGCCGGGCCCGATGGGCTCTACGGCCCGACCGACATCACCCTCGGCGCCGCGCCGGCGGACTTGGCGCTGAATCGCAGGTCAGTCGACAAGTGCGACGACGTCACGAACTTCCCGCGATGACAGCGCAGCCGAACCAGACGGGCGCGCGGTCTGATTCTGCCCTCTGCCCTCTGCCCTTTGCCTTCTGTCGCCGCGCCTTCACCCTCATCGAGATGCTCACCACCGTCGCGATCCTCGTGATCGTGCTCGGGCTGATGGTTTCCCTTGCCCGCGACGTGCGCAACCGCTCCGCCGAGCGGGTGACCAAGGACATGCTCGCTCGCCTCGAGCGGCTGATGGAGCAGTACGCCAGCCGCAGCCCCGCCAAGCTCCCGCCGCCCATCACGCCGCTGATCGAGTCGGCGGCGGGGACCCCCGTCGAGGACGCCGGCTTTCACGCCGCGGCGTTGCGCAACAACACCGATTTCGCCGCCGCGTTGCGTGCCCAGGCCGGGCCGGACGACCCGGCCCCGTCGTTCTTTGACGCCTGGGGCCATCCCGTCGTCTTCATGCCCCGCCAGCACCCCGCCATCGGCATGGCCGGCGGCGACCGCTTCTTCTTCTTCTCCCCCGGCCCGGACGGGAAATTCCTCACCCGGGAGGACAATTTGTACAGCTATGAGCGGCTGGGGGAGTGAGGTGAAATGCGTGGGGAGTGACGGGGTGACGGGGTGACGGAGTGGGATAAGGGCGTGACGGGGTGGGGCGTGACGGGGTGACGGGGTAGCGATCCGCCGTCTTTCCTACTCCGTCACCCCTTCACTCCGTCACCTGCGCAAGCTGGACACCGCGAATAATGCCCTCACCGGACCGGACTGCGGGCCGACATGGACGGGCGGGACGCGCGACGAGAGGAGCGATGGCCGTGAACGTACGCCGGCGTGGATTCACCCTCATCGAGATCCTGGTCACCATCGGCATCATCCTGGTGCTCGTCGGCATCGCCTCCGTCGGCATCACCTACGTCACCAAGGCGGGCAAGAACAACGCGACGAAGGTCACCCTCGCCAACCTCCGCGGCATGATCGCGGAACTCGACGCATCATCGGGGATCAACGGGCGACAGCCGGCGGCGTGGGCGTTCAGCGGCAATGGCACCACCACCGCCCTCACCGGTGGAAACGTCTGGAAGGACAACGAGCCCAATAGCACCGCCACCTTCGAGCCGGCCATCATTCCGGGAGGCCCCGTCACCTCCGACCTCTCCCAGGCGGGCGGCGAGCGATACGATAGCGACGCTGTCGTGAATACGCAGCTGATCATGCAGCTGCTGCTCGCGACCCCGAAAAACAAGACGGCGCTCGGCCAGCTTCCTGCGGAGCAGTTGATGGAGAAGCTCCCCGGCACGTTCACGCCGAAGATCACGCTTGCGGCCGGCTCGCGAACCCCCGCACCCGTCATCCCGCTCGACTCGTGGGGCAACCCGATCATCTTCGTTCCCGGCTCCGGCCTGTGCGGCGACCCAGGCGCCACCGCGCTCAACTCGATGTGGGTCGGCGGCGAGCCGCAGTCGACCGATGCCAAGCA